>NZ_CAJMXD010000321.1:0-3358 GCF_905219685.1 Barnesiella sp. CU968 | reverse complement strand
ACCGAAGGTATAAACCAGCAGATTTACAGTCTGCCCCATTTGGCCACTCTGGTATTCGCCCGATTGCGGATGCAAAATTAATCAAATATTCCGAATCTGCAAAATAAATTCTGCTTTCAATCTTTTTTAACGCAATCATGACGATTAAAGTGTTGTTGTGTGAGTAGTGTCAAGGTGCGTATTATTGGACGGAGGGTCAGACTCTTGCGGGATATGTCAACTTTTTTTATTAACTTTGCAAATAATTGTGTGTATAAGTCAGCGGCTTTATGCCGTATGCTTGCAATCGGATTATAATTGATATTACAATATATGGCAAATCAAGAACTTAGCGAACAGGAGATTGTGCGCCGCCGTAGCCTTGAGGCTCTGCGTGAGCGTGGAATAGATCCTTATCCCGCAGCTGAATATCCCGTGAGCGGATATTCCCGCGAAATCAAAGAAAACTTCGATGACAATCTCACACCTCCGCGTGAGGTTGCAGTGGCAGGGCGTATCATGAGCCGCCGCATCATGGGGAAGGCTTCATTTATGGAACTTCAGGATTCGGAAGGCCGTATCCAGATATATGTGAGCCGCGATGATATATGTCCTGGTGAGGACAAGGAGTTTTATAACGTTGTCTTCAAGAAACTTCTTGACATAGGTGATTTCATCGGAGTAAAGGGTTATGTGTTCCGCACGCAAATGGGGGAGATTTCCATTCATGCCCGCGAAATAACAGTGTTGGGCAAGAGCCTTCGTCCCCTTCCGATCGTGAAATTGAAAGACGGCAAGGCTTACGATGCCTTCACGGATCCTGAGCAGCGTTACCGTCAGCGTTATGTCGACCTTGTGGTAAATCCCGGTGTGCGCGACATATTCCTGAAAAGAACACGCATGTTCAATTCAATGCGCGAATATTTCAATTCGTTCAATTACACAGAGGTCGAGACTCCGATTCTTCAGTCGATACCCGGCGGTGCCGCCGCACGTCCGTTCATCACGCATCACAACGCGCTTGATATCCCGTTGTATCTCCGCATTGCCGATGAGCTTTATCTGAAGCGCCTCATTGTCGGAGGATTCGAGGGTGTGTATGAATTCTCCAAAAACTTCCGCAACGAAGGCATGGACCGCACTCACAATCCGGAATTCACCTGCATGGAGATTTACGTCCCCTATAAGGATTACAACTGGATGATGGATTTTACAGAGAAGATGCTCGAAAAGATCGCGATGGATGTCAACGGCTCGACAAAAGTGCAGGTCGGAGAACATGAGATCGACTTCAAGCCTCCTTACAAGCGTGTCACCATGACCGAGGCGATACTCGAAAAGACAGGATTCGACATTACCGGCAAAACCGAAGATGAGCTTCGCGCGTTTTGTAAAGAGGCGGGCATAGAGACAGATCCGTCTATGGGCAAAGGTAAGCTGATTGATGAGATCTTCGGCGAGAAATGCGAGGGTTCTTACATTCAGCCTACTTTCATCACCGATTATCCTATAGAGATGTCGCCTCTCACGAAGCGTCATCGCGAGAATCCGGAACTCACCGAGCGTTTCGAGCTGATGGTAAACGGCAAGGAGCTTGCCAACGCATATTCGGAGCTTAACGATCCGATCGACCAGTATGAGCGTTTCGCCGAGCAGATGCGTCTTGCCGACAAGGGTGATGACGAGGCGATGATAATAGACGCGGACTTCATCCGCGCCCTTGAATACGGTATGCCTCCGACATCGGGCATGGGTATCGGCATGGATCGTCTTGCCATGCTCCTTACCGGTCAGACAACCATACAGGAGGTGCTTCTCTTCCCGCAGATGCGTCCGCAAAAGTCAGCTAAGGCGGAGAGTGAGGAGAACGCTGAGGAAAATAATGACTGAAAGGCTGTTTGCTTTTAAACAGCTTCTTAAATAAATTTCAAATTCGATAGAAGTTATGAAAACAATTGAGCTTAACATTCAGGATGCAGTTTATTTTGCAGACAAACAATATGAAGCCCTGAAGGATGAGACTGTTCAGGCTCTTGCCACCCTTGAGGAAGGCACGGGCGCGGGCAACGACTTCCTCGGCTGGCTTGATCTTCCCTCCAAGACACCTGCCGAACTGGTGGAGCGTATCGAGGCTACGGCAGCGCGTCTCCGTGAG
The DNA here is from genome assembly GCF_905219685.1 of Barnesiella sp. CU968. NCBI lineage: Bacteria > Pseudomonadati > Bacteroidota > Bacteroidia > Bacteroidales > Barnesiellaceae > Barnesiella > Barnesiella sp. CU968. Next base: position 1,224 of record NZ_CAJMXD010000321.1, on the reverse strand, counting down.
AACTGCGATTATGTGGTTTGTGTAGGTATCGGCGGAAGCTACCTCGGCGCAAAAGCGGTAAATTACGCGCTTGCTGATTCCTTCGCTGATTTCTATGCCCCGAAGCCCAATGAGCCGAAGGTGATTTACGCAGGTCAGAACATCGGTGAGGAATATCTCGCGGAATTGCAGAATCTGCTTAAGGATAAGAAATTCGGTATTATCGTAATTTCCAAGTCCGGCACAACTACAGAGCCTGCAATCGCGTTCCGTCTGCTGAAAGACCAGCTTGTCGCCCAGGTCGGTAAAGAAGAGGCAAAGAACCTCATTGTTGCCGTTACCGATGCCGCTCGCGGCGCACTCCGCCAGATGAGCGATGAAGAGGGTTACGAGACTTATGTGATTCCGGACAATGTAGGGGGACGCTTCTCAGTGCTCACCCCGGTAGGTCTTCTTCCTATTGCGGTTGCGGGTCATGACATCAAGAAACTTCTTGCCGGTGCGGCTGAAATGGAGAAATCCACTCTTCACGCATCCGATTCCAATATCGCCCAGACCTATGCGCGTCTTCGCAATGCCCTTTACCGCAGCGGAAAGAAAATAGAGATTCTTGTCAACTTCGATCCCAAGCTTCATTATGTTTCCGAATGGTGGAAACAGCTTTATGGAGAAAGCGAAGGTAAGGACGGCAAAGGTATTTTCCCTGCATCGGTAGACTTCACGACAGACCTTCACTCCATGGGTCAGTGGATTCAGGACGGAGAGCGCACAATCTTCGAGACTGTAATCTCTGTGGCAAAGCCGGCTGTAGAGCATCGTGTGCCTATGGACGCAGCCGACCTTGACGGTATCAACTATCTCGCAGGCAAGCGCATCGACGAAGTGAACAAGATGGCGGAACTCGGAACCAAGATGGCACATGTGGACGGTGGCGTTCCCAACATGCATATCACTCTTCCTGCAATCGACGAGCATTCACTCGGTCAGCTTATCTATTTCTTTGAGAAAGCCTGCGGCATCAGCGGCTATCTTCTCGGTGTGAATCCGTTCAACCAGCCGGGAGTGGAGGCTTATAAGAAGAATATGTTCAAGCTTCTGAAGAAACCCGGTTATTGATATTTCAGCAGATAATCAATAAAGATCAGAGGATGTGTCATAATAGCCCGTCTGGGTCGTTGGCTGAATGATTCGGACCATTCTGACAGCATCCTCGCCATCCGGCTAAAATAAAGGCGGTGTGTCAAA
>NZ_CAJMXD010000320.1:0-3365 GCF_905219685.1 Barnesiella sp. CU968 | reverse complement strand
GCCAGCACAAATAGCAAATTGCCATCCAACTCTTGACCTCGAATTTGATTAACACTTTTTAAGAGACACTAGTGACAAATAATTTTGCTAATATCATCATCAATATAATATTTTTTACAGGTATATTCACCTGTATGTCCGCCACATCATTATCGCAACGTCATTCAGCGGCACGATAGGCACGCCACTTTTCAAAAAGAGATTCCATATCCGGCGGTATCGGACACTCGAAATTCATTTCCTCTCCTGTCGCAGGATGCCTGAATCCCAATGTTCTCGCATGCAGAGCCTGACGAGGACACACGGAAAAGCAGTTCTCCACAAATTGCCGGTATTTGGCAAAAGTAGTACCCTTTAAAATCCTGTCACCTCCATATCTGGCATCATTGAAAAGCGGATGACCCTGACTGAGCATGTGAACCCTTATCTGATGCGTACGACCGGTTTCAAGAACACATTTTACGATTGTCACATATCCGAAACTTTCAATCACCTCATAATGCGTCACCGCATGTTTGCCTATGGCAGGATCCGACATAACCGCCATTTGAAGCTTGTTCTTGGGATTCCTTGCAATATTTCCGGTTATAGTTCCTTTTTTTTCATCAAATGCCCCCCACACCATCGCAACGTATTCCCGGCGAGTTGTCTTATTGAAGAACTGCAGTCCCAGATCAGTCTTCGCATCAGGAGTCTTAGCCACGACGAGCAGACCGGAAGTATCTTTGTCAATACGATGTACAAGTCCAAGACGAGGATCACTCACGTCATAATCCGGATTATCCTTGAAATGCCACGCCAATGCATTCACCAGAGTTCCGCTGTAATTGCCGTGACCGGGATGAACAACAAGTCCGGCAGGTTTATTGACGACAAGAAGATAATTGTCTTCGTAGACAATATCAAGAGGTATATCCTCCGCAATGATCTCAAAATCATAACGAGGTCGATCCATCACCACACTGATGACATCAAAAGGTTTTACCTTATAGCTCGACTTCACCGGTTTGCCGTTGGCGAGGACACAATTGGCATCCGCAGCCTGTTGAACACGGTTGCGCGAAGTTTTCTCTATCCTGTCGGTAAGAAACTTGTCGACACGTATCATCTGCTGACCTTTGTCGGCAACAAAACGGAAGTGCTCATAAAACTCCGTTCCTTCCTCAACTATGTAAAATGAACTTTCTTCCTCTGCCATCACTCAAGATAAGATGTATTGGTTTGCTCCTCTTCCTCCTCGATTTCAGAAGGGGTATTTCCCGGATCTTCCACACCTGTCGACTCATCTGTCTGATAAATCTCCGGATTTTCCTGATAATACCGCATCAGCTCCTCATTCTGCAATGAATCCTTGACAGCTCCAAGACGTCCGTCGGAAACCTCAAGAACAATCGATGCGCTAACAGGCACCTTTTGTATCTTACGCACCGGCTTTCCGTTTGCCGACACCTTTACGACCCTGTCGGTCGAGCCAAGCACCTTTACAACCCTGACATTCTTGAATCCAAGTTCATCAAGCTTAGCCATGGCAGATCTGAAAGACTCCCCTTTCATGGCAAGTTCATTAGGGCTGCCGTTATTGTCAATCACAACCTCCCTGGGATGAACCGCATTTATATATAAGAAAATCTTACGTCCCGGCTTAACAATTGAATTTGCCTTGGGAAACTGCTCGATTACCCTGCCCGGCTTTACATCCTCGCGATAAAGCGAGTCCCGTATATCCACCTTGAAACCACGCTTATGCAATATGTTCACCGCCTCAGTGTAAGTCTTACCCTCCACACCCGGCAACTCCTCGCTTTGCCCATGCTTTGTAAAAAGAGCGATAGCCACATACACCACATAGATGCCCAGTATCGCTATTATGCAAATTATGCCGATATTGGCAAGAACCGGATGACGCGAGATAAAACCGCTTCCCAAGCCACATGATATTTTGTTTGCTTTCGTTTTCAAACCATCTGATGTTTTAGTCCTCAAAGTTAATAGAAATATATGAAATATTAAAGTTTGAATGCATTTCTGATTAAAAATTAATTCACTTTATCCGATATATCATTTTTTTTTACTAACTTTGCGATTCAAAGCGAATAATTGAAACATGCGGAAATTATTATATTTTATACCACTTCTTTTGGTTCTCGCCTCATGTGGAGAATACACCAAAGTGCTGAAGAGCCATGATGTGGATTATAAATTCGATTATGCCAAGCGCGCATACGATCAAAGGAAATATCTTCAGGCATCGACTATCCTGAGTGAGATTGTGACTCCATTGCGAGGCGGTCCAAACGGAGAGGAAGCATTGTTTCTTCTGGCGATGTCTTATTATGAAAACAAAGATTATCCGAACTCCGCAGTATATTTCAAAACATATTACAACAGATATCCCAAGGGGAAATATGCCGAACTCGCGCGTTTCTACAGCGGATACGGCTATTATCTTGACTCTCCCGACCCTCAACTTGACCAGACAAACACAATCAAGGCAATTGAGGAGCTTCAGGGTTTTCTTGACTATTTCCCCAAAAGCGACAGGGTTACCATAGCGCAGAACGCAATTTTCGAGATGCAGGACAAGCTTACGCTCAAGGAACTTCAGAACGCACAGCTTTATTATAATCTCGGTAATTATATGGGGAATAATTACGAATCTGCAATCATAGTATCGCAGAATGCCCTTAAGGATTATCCTTATTCAAAATATAAGGAAGATTTCGAACTCCTTATTCTGAAATCAAAGTTTCAGGAGGCAAAACAGAGTATCAACGAGCGACAAGCAGACAGATACAGAGATGTTGTCGATGAATATTACTCGTTCATAAACAACTACCCCGATTCAAAACACAAAAAAGAAGCAGAAACGATTTACAAGATAGCAAGCAAACATGTGAATCTCTGATTGTGTTGATTATTAGTAAAATTTTGTGAACCGTCATAATAGAAATTATGGATTATAAGAAAACCAACGCTCCGCTCAATACGGTAACACGCGACATGATCGCCATGGCAGAGCAGACCGGAAATGTTTACGAAACAGTTTGCGTGATAGGCAAACGTGCAAATCAGATTTCCGTAGAGCTCAAGAAAGAGCTTGAACGCAAGTTGCAGGAATTTGCATCGACAGACAATCTTGAAGAAGTTTCCGAGAACCGCGAACAAATTGAAATTTCGAGATTCTACGAAAAGCTGCCCAAACCGACTTTGATCGCCACTCAGGAATATGTGGAACACAAGCTATATTTCTCAAATCCTCTGAAAGAGAAAGAGCGTCTTGATGATTAATAAATAGGGTGTTCAGTTCTATGTTCCAAAATTAACTCACATTATTGAGTGTNCTGGAACGCAGAACCACCCGATTC
>NZ_CAJMXD010000319.1:0-3388 GCF_905219685.1 Barnesiella sp. CU968 | reverse complement strand
TTTAATTCGAAATTTTTTATATAGTGAATCTTGTGGCTTCCTTGAGGTCTTTTATGGTTGTTTTCACCGAGTCTCATCGGTCACATAGCCCGCTATGCTCCCTCTTCGACTCGTAAAAACACCTCATAAAATCCTCTCAATGAACCTCACAATTAAATTTAAACAGTTTCTTAGCCGCGAGGGCTTGTTCTCGGCGGGAGTCTGCGTTGGGCAGGAACCGGGTGAAAATAAAAATAGCAGATTTGGAATCTGCTATTTTATTGGTTTCAATGTCCTTGTCTGATGCTGTAAGTCATCAGGTATGATTCTACAGATGTTATTCCTCTTCCTTCATGTTATGGAAGACATTCTGAACATCTTCGTCATCTTCAAATTTTTCGAGGAGCTTCTCGAGCTGTTCGCGCTGTTCGGCTGTGACTTCCTTGTAGTCTGTCGGGATTCTTTCAAACTCTGCAGATACAATCTCAATGCCTTTGTCTTCAAAAAAATTCTGAAGGTTGGCAAACTGGTCGAAAGCGCCGTATATCAGCCATTCTCCATCTTCCGCTTCGAGCTCAGCCTCGAAATCCATAAGGTCGAGTTCGAATTCATCAAGTGCGATGTCAGCATTCGGTTTTACGTGAAAAACGCTCTTGTGGTCGAACAGAAAGGAGAGTGAACCCTGAGTGCCGAGTGATCCTCCGAATTTATTGAAATAGCTGCGTACGTTGGCAACGGTGCGCTGGTTGTTGTCGGTGGCGGTCTCCACTACAATGGCGATTCCGAAGGGTCCATATCCTTCATATACGATCTCTTTGTAGTCTCCGGCATCTTTGTCTGTTGCTTTCTTTATGGCGCGCTCGATAGTGTCCTTGGGCATATTGGCTGCCTTGGCATTCTGCATCAATACACGCAGACGTGGATTCATGCTCGGATCTGGACCTGCTGCCTTTGCTGCAATGGTTATTTCCTTACCGATACGGGTGAACGTACGGCTCATATTGCCCCAGCGTTTCAGTTTGCGGGCTTTTCGGAATTCAAATGCTCTTCCCATATATGTTGTTATCTTGTCTGTTAGTTAATATTATCTTAATTCTGCTCCCATGTTTTTAAGAGCTTCTATAATTCTGCTCATAGATGCGTCTATCTGTTTGTCGGTGAGAGTCTTCTCGTTATCCTGCAGTTTCATTGACACTGCATATGATTTCTTGCCGGCTGGGAGGTTCTTGCCTTCGTATACGTCAAAGAGACGGACGTCTCGCAGAAGTTTGCGTTCTGCCTTGCGTATGACTGCATCTATATCAGCGAATCTTACACTCTTGTCAACAAGCAGCGCGAGATCGCGATCCACAGGCTGGGTCTTTGGCAGTTCAGCGTATGTCACCCGGTTCTTGGCTGTGAGTTTGAAAAGGCTGTCCCAGTCTATGGCTGCGTATGTCACGCTCTGTTCGATATCGAATTTCTTAAGTATCGAAGAACGTATGATTCCTACTTCGGCTATATGTTTGCCCGAGCGGCTTGCGATATCGAGCTTTGCCGAGAAGATTTCATCGGAACTTTGGGTTGTGGTGACAGCTGCTGGCTGTAGCCCGAGACGGCGGAGGATATTGTTTACAACGCCCATAAGGTCATATACAGAAGCTTCTTCCGCTTTTACATTCCAGGATGCCGGTTCCTTCTTGCCGGTAATCCAGATGCCAAGCTCCATGCGCTCGCTGTATTGAGCCAAAGGTTTCTCTGCTGAGCTTTCCTTTTCAGGATTGAACCGGTAAACATTCCCGAACTCATAGAATTTCAGATCCGGCATCTTGCGGTTCACATTATGTGATATTGACTCAAGTCCGCCGTAGAGCAGTGTCTGGCGCATCACACCCAGGTCATTGCTGAGGGGATTCAACAGTCTGACGCAATTTGCCAGAGGTAATAACTCCGAATTTTCGTAATAACTTACTGCCGTGAGAGAGTTGTTCATTATTTCGGAGAAACCGGCGGCTGTGAGCTGTTCGCTTATGGTCTGCTGCATATCGTAGCTTTCGTCGGTAGCACCGCGCTGCGACAGAGATACGTGCATTTCATCGCCGATCTCGACATTGTTGTAACCGTATACTCTCAGAATCTCTTCCACTACATCGCAGGGGCGGTATACATCCACACGGTATGTCGGGACGGTCAGATGCAGAACATCCGCATCTTCGGTTTCAGTAACATCGAATTCAAGGGCTTTGAGGATGCATCTCACCAATTCACCCGGAAGTTCCTTGCCGATAAGTCTGTTGCAGTATGTAAGGGAGAAATCGAGTTCTTTTCGTTCAATAGGAGCGGGCAGAACATCGATTACACCTCCGCAGATTTCTCCCCCGGCAAGTTCCTTGATCAGCGATGCCGCCAGTCTGGCGGCGTATACAGTCACAGATGGGTCTGCACCGCGTTCATAGCGGAATGAGGCATCGGTCGACAGTCCATGGCGGCGGGCTGTGCGACGCACGCGTGTGGGATTGAAATATGCGCTTTCTATGAATACGTTCTTTGTGCCTTCAGTCACTCCTGAATCAAGACCACCGAAAACACCCGCGATGCACATCGGTTTTTCCGCATCGCAGATCATCAGGTCTGCTTCGTTGAGCTCCCGTTCCACTCCGTCAAGAGTAGTGAATCTTGTCCCCTTTTCGCATGTGCGGACAATTATCTCCTCCCCCTTGACGTGATCAAGGTCGAAGCAGTGCAATGGCTGTCCGATTCCCAACAGCACGAAATTTGTGATGTCTACAATATTGTTGATCGGTCTCTGTCCGGCGGCAGTAAGAAGGTTCTTGAGCCATTCGGGAGATTCCTTGACTTCCACGCCTCTGATTGTGACTCCGGAATATCTCGGACATCCCTCCTCATCCTCTATTCTCACTGTCACGGCACCATCGGTGCGGTCTGTCGTGAGTCCGGATGCATCCGGCACAGAAACCTCCGGATATTCTCCTTGTTTTTCATTCTGGCAGATAAGACACCATTCCTTTGCCTTGAGATCGCGAGCCACGCCATAATGGCTTGCCGCGTCAACGCGGTTCGGAGTCAGCTCCACTTCCAGTCTGTAGTCGCTTTCGACATTGAAATATTCGGCTGCGGGTGTGCCGGGCTTGATATCATCTGCGAGCACCATAATACCGGCATGGTCAGTGCCGATGCCGAGCTCGTCTTCAGCGCAGATCATACCGAATGACTCCTTGCCGCGTATTTTTGATTTCTTGATCTGGAATTCCTTGTCGCCGTCATAGAGGGTTGTGCCGACAGTGGCTACGACCACTGTCTGACCTGCGGCAACGTTAGGCGCGCCGCAGACTATCTGTACCGGTTCTCCGGTGCCGAGATCCACTGTGGTCACATGAAGATGGTCGGAATCGGGATGATCCTCGCATGT
>NZ_CAJMXD010000318.1:0-3413 GCF_905219685.1 Barnesiella sp. CU968 | reverse complement strand
GCGAAAACACCTCGGAAATATCTCGCTGATGTTAAGAAAAAATAAGTCAAGACGAGTTCACTATTTCTTGCAGGCATTTGTTTATAAGTAAAAGTACTTTAACAGCTTCTTAAACAATTTTAACATCAGAGTATGGCGAAAAGGGTAATATTGTCGCTTCTGTTGTCGGTTCTGACATATGGAGCCTCAAGCGGTATGAATAATCCTGCCGACAGCATCGGATGCGAAACGGCACAAAGAAAGTGCGAGTCTCGTTTAGGACGTCAGAGTGTCGGACTTGTTCTCAGCGGCGGTGGAGCCAAGGGTATCGCCCATGTAGGTGTGATCAAGGCTCTTGAGGACAATGATATTCCGATAGATTATGTTACGGGCACATCCATGGGGGCTATCGTCGGCAGTCTATATTCCTGCGGATGGTCGCCCGAGAAGATGATAAAATTCTTTACCGCTCCCGACTTCATATACTGGAGCACAGGTGTCATCAATCCTGACCATAAATATTATCTGATGCAACCGTCGCCGACACCGCGCTGGCTCACGGCTAACATCAATCCTAAAGACACGACCGGATTCCTGAATCAGATCCTGCCTTCGAATCTGGTCAGTCCGTTGCCGATGAATATAGAATTTCTGAAAATCTATGGTCCCTATACTCTGCAGTGTCAGCGTAATTTCAATAAACTGTTTGTTCCGTTCCGGTGTGTCACAAGTGATGTCTATCATAAACGCAAGATCGTGCTCCACGGCGGTTCGTTAGGTGACGCCGTGCGTGCGTCCATGAGTTTTCCGTTCGTGTTCAAGCCCATAAAGATGGATGGAGTGCTTGTTTATGACGGAGGAATATATGACAATTTCCCGGTAGATGTGATGCAGACGGCATTCAATCCGGATTTCATAATCGGAGTTTCGGTGTCGGGTGCCGACAAGAAGCCGGAACCAGGCAACGTATATAGTCAGCTGGAAGATATGATTATCCAGAACAATGACTATAGCGTTCCTGCCCGAAACGGCATAAAGATACAGGTGCCGGTGCTTGATTTCGGTGTTCTGGATTTCGCAAAGGCGCGTACTATCTATGATATCGGATACAAGACCGGGCTTGAGATGGTGGATTCCATCAAACGTCGGGTCAGTGCCCGGGTGTCAGTAGCGGAGGTCAACGCCCGCAGGGAGCGTTTCGCCTCCCGGACACCGGCGTTGGGATTCGATTCCNTGGTGGTGACCGGTGCTAACGAAGGGCAGGCACATTATCTTGAGCATCTTTTCGAAGGCAACGGGCGTAAGCCTATCGGTATCGGCAAGGTCGAGGATTCTTATTACCGTGCCGTTACCGACGGCACATTGCGCAATCTTCTTCCTCAGCTCGAATCGGGGCGAGACGGTCGCAACACACTGCTTCTTGAGGCGACATTNCAGCGTCCCTGGTCAGTAGGGGTAGGGGGGTGGATAACCTCGACGGCAAACAGTATGCTTTATGTCGACCTGGGCTATCATTCACTCAGCTTCAACTCTCTTGACCTCAATCTCAGCGGCTGGATAGGGCAGTCATATCTTGCCGGCATGGTCAGCAGCAAATTCACCATGCGCAGTTCCGTGCCCTCTTTCGTTAGAATAGAGGGTGTCATGAGCCGTCAGAAATTTTACGACTCTCAGTTGCTCTTTTATGAGAACTCCACACCTACCTTCATCACAGAAATAGAAAATTTCATACGCGCTTCTTATGAATGGGCGATAGGTATGAAGACAAAAGGTTATGTGAGTCTCGGTTACGGATATATGTCAGATTCCTATTTCCCGACAAATGTTACGGATNATTCACAGACCTCGAAAGACAAGACCCAGTATCAGCTTGGTGTGGCGCGTGTCGGGGTCGAAAGCAATCTGTTGAACGACAATCTTTATCCCAATGCGGGTTATGCATGGAAAGCGGATGTCACACTTAGTTATGAATCATCGCGTTACACACCGCAGGGAGACAGATCGCTGCGCACGTCATATAACGGCGATTGCCGTGCGGCAGTGGAAGGTTACTGGAAGCGTTTTTTTCCGCTGAGCAAAAAGGTAAGACTCGGAGTGATGGGTAACGCGCGGGGCACGCTTCAGCAACTTAAGCAGAACTACACCGCCACGCTGATACATGCGGCGGCATTCGCCCCGACACCCTCCACACAGAACTATTTCAATGAGGCTTTCCGGTCAGACAACTACGTTGCCGCCGGACTGATACCGGTATGGAATCCGTTCGGCAAGTTGCAGCTCAGAGGCGATTTCTATGTGTATTCGCCGATACGCAATCTCGTTGCCGACGGTCCTGCTCATGCGCGTTACGACGGTTGGTTCCGCAAGGCGGAATTCATCGGAGAGTTGGCGGCGGTCTATAATTTCCCATTCGCCAGTCTCTCCCTCTACGGCAACTACCTTTCCTATCCGGCACGCAACTGGAACATAGGCATTAACTTCGGTCTCCTCTTCCACGCCCCGAAACTCCTTCGATAACTCAGTCAATATTGTTTAAGGAACTGTTTAAATTTAAACAGTTTCTTAGAGATTGTCTAAAAATTAGTGCGAAATAATGTTATTAGGCATAACAAACCCTCAATCAGAGTGTTGAAGGAGAAAAGACTAATATTATGCACGAAATCAATCTCTATCAGACACATCTGACCGAGGGTCAGTGGTCCTATATAAACAAAGAATTCCTTGAAAATGATAGACGCAAGAGAAAATATTCACTACAATCAGTTTTTGAAGCTATCCTCTACCTATTGGTCAGTGGTTGTCAATGGCGAAGGTTGCCTCACGACTATCCCGCGTGGAAAAGTGTCTATTATTACTACCATAAATGGAGACAAGAGGGTCGTGTCGAGCATTTCCTTGAGAAACTCGTCAGAAAGATACGTCGCAAACGCGGTCAGGCATCAAGTCCGAGTGTTGGCGCAATGGATGCTCAAAGTGTCAAATGGGGTAGCAGACAGGGAGATAACGGATATGACGGCAACAAAAAAATCAAGGGTGTCAAAAGAAATATCATCACCGACCGCAATGGCTTCATCCTTGCGAGGAAAGTCTGTAACGCCGGTATTCACGATTCAAAAATGGCTCATGAGCTATGCGGACTGGCGGATGATGTATGGGAAGACCTGCGCAAGGTATTGTGCGACCGAGGGTATCGGGGAGACGTGGACAAAGACATTGAAAAAGACTTCGGCATCGAACTTGAGGTATCCAATACCCCCAATGGAGTTAAGGGATTCCTGCCAAAGCCGCTCAGATGGGTGGTTGAGAGGACTTTCGCATGGCTTGATTCTTGCCGCAGACTCGCTCGAAATTATGAAATATCAAATGAATCAGCGGAAGAAATGATTGATTTCGCTGCCATAAAATTTTTAATCAATAAAATTTAGACAAGCTCT
>NZ_CAJMXD010000317.1:0-3413 GCF_905219685.1 Barnesiella sp. CU968 | reverse complement strand
CTGTTTAAAAACGTGAACGGCACGGACTTTGTCAAAATCGAAGCCGGACTTCAAGGCATATGCAAGTCGGGTATAGATTGGTGTGACCTTAATGGCGATGGCTTTGTGGATTTTGTCTATTCCGGAGAATCTGATAAGGCGATTACAATCATTTCATATAACAATGGAGACGGCACTTTTACACTTGACTCCACGTCTATCGGTGGTCATCGTGGCGGATCAATTGTTGAATTGGGCGATTTTAACAATAACCTTGTGCCCGACATGCTCGTGATGGGTTACAATGACAATGGTCCCCATTTTCAGATTTATAACTCCATGCAGTCTCGTGGTGTAAACACTGTGCCGTCGGCTCCTGTGGCATTGAGTGTAAAATCAGAGGGTGACGCCACTATTTTCACATGGGAGGCAGGCAGCGATAAGGAGACTCCCGCAGAAGCCCTGCGTTATAATTTTTATGCCAAGCTTACGGATGGTCAAATAATCACACTTGTTCCTGTTGATGCCGTTTCCGGCAAGCTCAAGCAGGCTAACGTTGACGCATCGCTTACCGGCACTTCGTATTGTCTCAATGTTCCTTTGGACAAGATTTCTGAATGGGGTGTTCAGAGCATTGACGGAGGCAAAGCGACAAGCCAATTTGCAATGGCGTCTACTGCCGGTGTTGAGGATATGGAGCAGGCGAATGCATCTTTTGTTATTGATGGAAACATACTTACCGTATCTGCTGATATGGAAGTGGAGATTTTCTCAGTGTCCGGAGTTTCAGTAATGAAATCCGGTCTTAAATCCGGTGAAAGCGTAAGCCTTGACCTGGAGTCGGGAATATATGTTGTAAAGACATCCTCCTCTGTAACCAAGATTGTAGTTAAATAATAAGCGATTGGGGAAGAAATGTTAAGGTAAAAAGGTTTTAGGTATCTTTATTTTGGGAAAATAAGAAGTTCTTATAAATTTGCAATATACGACAATGAAAACAATCAGGACTCATATATTAAATGCCAGGACGGGCGGTGCCATTGCCTTGGCGGCAGTGATTGCCTCATGTGGAGGTTCAGCGTATGCCGGCAATCTCGATATTGTTGACGGAAATGTTAAAGTGACGTTTGACGAGTCACATAAAACCGCTCGGTTTGAGCATAAAGGAAAGCTGGTCTTATCCGGTGCCTACACAACGGCGATACTTGCGGATGACACACCGGTGGATTCACGCAATTATCCTTCGGTGTCTATGAATAAGGCGGCAGTGAACGACGGATACGGCAACGGCATCGTGTATACTTACACATATACCGGGGCAACGCCTCAGATTGAACAGAAGATCTATGTTTATCCGGATCTCGACTATTTCTTGGTGGAAGCAACATTGAGTGGTGATAATGCCGCGGCGCATCAGATATGCCCTATTGTGTCCCAGACATCAACTACGCTCCCTCTCCCCACTTCAAGCAACAGGATCTATGACATGCCTTTCGCCAACGACAACTGGGCTACATTCAACTCTCACAATTGGAGTTTAGGGCAACCTATAACCTCATGTGAGGCTACTGCATTATATAATGTCAATACCCGTCAGGGAATCATAATCGGCTCGGTTGACCACTCCGTATGGCAGTCGGCGGTAAGTGTTACTCCGACATCTTCAAACAAAACGCGTAAAGTATCGGCAATAGCCGGTTATATTAGTTCACGCACATGGGATGTTATCAAAGACAAGGCTTCGTCTACACGTCATGGAATTGTAAAAGGCGACAAGGTTTCTTCACCCCGTTTCATGGTGGGATATTTCGACGACTGGCGTAACGGACTGGAAACTTATGGAGAGGCGAATACTGTTGTATGTCCCAAGCTTGAATGGACAAAAGACAACGCGCTTTTCGGATGGCAGTCATGGGGCGGTATGGAATTCGGTCTCAATTACACATCGGCAATGAGTGTTCTTGATTTCTATGAAAAGGAACTTCTTCCCGTAGGATTCTATAATGAGAAGGGACGCACGCTGATGGTGCTTGACTCAGGATGGAACGCCCTTAATGACCAGCAACTTGTAAATTATGTAAATAAATGTAAGTCTCTCAATATGGTGCCCGGTATATATACCACACCATTCTCATATTGGGGCAGCGAGCAGGATGCTGTCAATAACAACACTTGGGAGGGTGGCAAACTCGGTGAGATGGCTCTTAAGGTGAACGGGCGTTACCGAATGATCAATGCCCTCTCTCTTGATCCTACACACCCCAAAGTGAGGGAATGGGTTGAGAAGACACTCAATAAATTCAATAATCTCGGATTCGAGTTTGTAAAGATAGACTTCATGAACAATGGTTCGCAGGAAGCCGACAGTTTCTATGATCCGAACATAACTACCGGTATGCAGGCTTACAATTATGGAATGGACTATATTGTGGAGGCGGCGGGAGACATGATGATTGACTTCTCTATCGCTCCGGTATTCCCCGCAAAAGCGCATGTGCGCCGTATCGGTTGTGATGCATGGGGAGATCTTCCTCAGTCCATGTATACACTTAACTGTATCAACGGCTCATGGTGGCTTGACCGTTGCTATGCATTCAATGATCCCGACCATATGTGTCTTTCCAAGGTTCCTTTCAATGGGAAAGGCTCCAATGACATTAATGAAGCCCGTATACGTTATTCCTGCGGTCTGATGACCGGTATGACCCTTTTGGGTGGCACATATGCTTACGAAGGTGATGTCAAGAACTTTAACGGAACGGACTATAAGGTTGTGGGTAATGATGCCGAACGTGCGCGAGTGGTTGAGTTTGCCAAGAATAAGGATCTTATCAAACTCGGTAATGTCGGCAAGACGTTCCGTCCGGTTGAAGGAACTTTCCATGAGAAGGGTTCTCTTTGGTCGAAAGATGATATTTCTGTTGACAACGAGTTTGTTCTTGATGCAGGAGACGCATTCTATTATGTTGTGTTCAATTATGGGACATCCGGTAATTCGGCTATTGAGAAGACTCCCGATTTTGCCCGTCTGGGTGTTAATGCCTCGGATTTTGTCAATGTTACTGAACTATGGACCGGAGAGACCGCTTCTCCGGCTTCGCTTAAGGTCAATGTTCCTAAGAAGGATGTAAGGATTTATCGTTTCGAGAAATCAGGTTTTGGAAGCGGAGTGACAGAATCGGTAGCGGATGATGCCGGTAAAGTGAATGTTTCCAAAACCGGAAACTGTGTTAGTGTCAATGCTGTTTCGGCGATTGACCGGATAGATGTTTATTCAATCGACGGAACTCAGTTGAATTCAACTGATATTGAAGGAGCCACAGGCTCCTTCAATATCATATTGGATACAATATATAATATCACTGGCGTCTCTTAAAATCTGTTAATGCGAAATTGTTAAACTCTGTATTCATGTTGGTTACGCGATTTTCTGG
>NZ_CAJMXD010000316.1:0-3414 GCF_905219685.1 Barnesiella sp. CU968 | reverse complement strand
ATCCAAGAGAAACGACTGAGCCGTGTTGCGTTCTTACGTGCGGCATTCTTATTGGCTGTCTGACTGTCAATCGTCTGCATAATCCGGTCTTGAAGGTCAACAGGCGGAACAGCGTATTTTGCAGTATTGCTGAGAATCGCAAACATCCTGCGGTCATTTTCCATCTCGTCAGGAATATCATTTCCCGAATTGAAAAACTCGCAAAGAATATTTTCTTCTTCAGGAGTTGAGACCCCTTCGTAGAACTTTTCAAGAAGGTCTTTTATATGATTCATATCTGTAGCCATTGTTCTGGAATTATTTAGTGAAAAAATGAACGGAGTCTACGTCTGCCGCGACTGAGTATCTGTCTGGCGTTTACGGCTGATACTCCCAACACTTCCGCTATGTCATCGGCTGAACAGCCTGCAAATGCACTCATCTCTACAGCCTTTCGTTCTTTTTCAGGTAATCGGCGGAGAGTCGCCGTGACCTCATTGAGCTCGATTGCTTTTTCCGTCCCGCCGTCGCCTGTCGGGATTTCGCGGGTTGTGTCTAAAGGTATCTTTCTTGAGGCACGAGCAGACTCTGTGAGGCATATGTTTCGTATTGCGGAAAGACAATATGCTGCCGGCACTTCTGGAAATATTCCTTTGCAAATGTTCTCCCATATCCGTAACATCGCTGTCTGCACGGCATCTGCGGCATCTTCCGGCGAGCCGGTGATGGCGAGTGCCGCAGCATACATCCTGGCGTTGCAGGGTAGAATATTGTCGGTGAAATATTTTCTTGGCGCTATTTCCATCATTCGTTCGATTTCCCAATAAGACAAACGTAACATAAAAATGTGACAGACCGATGCGAAAAAAACAGATTTTCCTCTGCTTCAAGAAACCCTGCGCAAAAAAACTCCAACCACACACAATCAAGTAACAACCACTTTTACAGATACTCTCTTAAAGATTTCATGTATCTTGTTGTGGATGTTACTTGGTTGTGAGTGGCTGGATATTTAAGAGCTTGTTTAAAAATAAATAAGATCGGCTATTTGCGGATAGAGCGGAGCCAGCGTTCGAGCTCACCGCTCCATTGGGCTTTGTACGGATTGGTATCGCGGAATCCGAAACCGTGCCCGCCATCGGGATATATATGGAGAGAATATGGTATTTTGTTTTTCTGAAGTTTCTCAACGTAATAGATTGTATTCAGCGGGTCTACAGTCTTGTCATCGGATGCAAGAACTATAAATGCGGGAGGTGTCCGGGAGTCAACTCTGTTTTCCAGACTGTATTTCTCAATCATTTCCGGAGTGGGGTTGTCTCCGAGCAGATGATTTCTCGAACCTGTGTGGGTTATGTCTGTCATTGAAATGACAGGATAAAGTAGAATTTCGAAGTCCGGGCGGAATCTTTCTTCACCATGCATGGTGGCGAGAGTGGCGGCGAAATGTCCTCCTGCCGAGCATCCCATGATTCCGATTTCATCGGGATTGACACCGAATTCGGAAGCTTTCTCGCGCATGATGCTGATTGCCTGTCTGCCGTCCTCAAGCGGGACTTCGGGGTGTCCGTTGGGTACGCGATATTTCAGGATAGCGAAAGTTATCCCCTGAGTGTTCATCCAGTCAACGAGCATTTTACCCTCATTGTCGGTGGAGAGATACTTATAACCGCCGCCGGGAGCGCAGATTACAGCTTGTCCGTTAGGTTTCTTTGCCGGATATATCCATAATTCAGGCACAGAGACTTCTGAGACTCTTGGACCGTTCCATTTCTCTTCAGTGTTTTCGTGACCGTTCTTGGTTGGCGCTCCATCTTGCCAAAGCACGATTTTTACAGGTTTCGCTGCGGAAAGAGAGGCTGTTCCGAGCAATAAGAGAGTTGTTGTAATTGTCAGTATACGTTTCATATGTCATGTGGTTTTGGTTGCATGTTTTGTTCTCCGCACTTCTGTCAGTATTCTTTGTGCACAACAAATATACGAAAACTTGGTGATGTGTCAAAATTCAGACGCGTATGGGGTGTGCTCCTTAAGGTTGTGCGAAGATCGAATCGGTGTAATGTGCTTATCTGCAGTGCCGGCAGTCGGGTGAAATGTTGCGTAGGAGACCTGAGACTCCTGCGCGAGTCATCGGAGAGCCTGGGATGAGACGCTGAAGATCTTCGCTGTTTTTTAAACTTTTTATGTCTTCGAAAGAGAGAGAAAGCATTTGGGCGGATGGATGGAAGTCTTCGATGGAGGTGGGTGGGACTCCGCGGTTGTGGGGACATACTCTAAGACATGTGTCGCATCCGTAAATTGAATTTCTTGCGGCTTCTGTTTTCATTACTTCTGATGACTCTTCCAGTATCCATTCCCCTCGGTGCTCGATGGTAAGATATGAGATGCAGAGGCGGCAGTCTATCTGGCAGTTGTCAATTATCGCCTTCCCGGGACAAGCTTTGCGGCAGGCTCCGCAGTGACCGCAATCTCTGGTGTCCGGATTGTCCGGCGCTATGTCAAGGGTTGTAAGTATCTCGACAAGAAACACCATGCTTCCGTATCCCGGAACAATCAGCGCGGAATTGTCACCAATGAATCCTATTCCTGCTTTCTGCGCCCAGTATCGTTCAAGAACAGGAGCTGAGTCGATACAAATCCTGAAGGCACTGTCGGAATAAGTAGCAGAAATCTCATTCAGCGCGGGTTTCAGCAATTTTCTCAGCACCTTATGGTAGTCTTTGCCATAAGCGTATGCGGCAATCTCCCCAAGGTCGGGATTTCTCCATTTGGCAGGCGCATAAGAATAGGCGATGGAAATCACTGTTCTGGCACCATCGAGAAGTAACCTTGGATCACGGCGCAAATCAGGATAATTATACATATATTCCATCCCTGCGTTGTCACCGCGTGACAGCCAATCTGTGAATCCACGCCACACCTCCGAATCCACTGGCTCTGCCTTGGCAAACCCTACGGCGCGTGCCCCCGAGGCAAACAGTATGCTCCGGATTGACTCTTTGTCGCAATCGGTGAGAAATAGCTCTCTTTTAATCATCATGTAAAATTAATAAATTCTTCTCAAACCGGATAAATCAAATCAGAGTAGGTGTTGAAAATTAGCTGATATTGGATTTCATGAAATCTTGAAATCTTGAAATGATTTTGATTTCGAAGAAGGATGTTTAAATGCACTGATTATTTGCATATGATCTGGAAAATTCATATATTTGTAAATCAAATAATATAGTCTTCTTTTCTATGTCCAGATTTGTTGATCCGTTTACAGACACCGGCTTTAAAATAATATTCGGTAAGGAGAATAAATCGAATGAGATTCTTAAAGCCTTTCTGAACGATTTGTTTGAAGACCAACCGGATTTTGATCCGGTTGAGAAATTACACTATCTTAATAATGAGAGGAGTCGTGAAAGTCTGGAAGACAGGGCTATACTC
>NZ_CAJMXD010000315.1:0-3422 GCF_905219685.1 Barnesiella sp. CU968 | reverse complement strand
CGAACCGCAGACCCTCTGCTTGTAAGGCAGACGCTCTAAACCAGCTGAGCTAATCGCCCGATTGCGGATGCAAAGTTAAGAACAATTTTTAAATCACACAAATTTTTTTGCTACTTTTGTAAAAAAAAATTCGACAGTGTGTAGAAACTGTCTCTTATTTTTGATTGAAATTTATTGATAATGAAAAATATAAGGGATATAAGAATCGCGGATTTCGATTATCCGCTTCCTGATGAAAAAATTCCGCGTCACCCCTTGGCGGAGCGTGACAGCTGCAAGTTGCTTGTAAGTATGCCTGACGGAGGCATTCTTCACAGAACGTTTTCGGATTTGCCGGGACTGCTTCCGGAACGAACGCTGATGGTGTGTAATGAAACGCGGGTTATCAATGCAAGAATCCGTTTTGAAAAGTCGACAGGTTCCAAAATCGAGGTGTTTCTTCTTGAGCCTTTGTCTCCCGAGGACTATGTGCTGATGTTTCAGTCAACAGGTTCCTGTCGCTGGGGATGTCTTGTTGGAAATCTAAAAAGGTGGAAAGAGGGTGCTCTCGTGAAGAAGCTGGATATCGATGGCAGGATTGTGGAACTCCGTGCGACAAAAGTAAGACCATTGGATGGAAACGGTCAAGAGATCCTTTTTGAGTGGGATGATCCGGAGGTGACTTTCGCTTCTGTCGTTGATGCGGCGGGGTATATTCCTATACCCCCTTATCTGAAGCGGGATTCCGAAGAAAGTGATTCCGATGATTACCAGACAGTATATGCGCGTGTGAAGGGGTCTGTGGCGGCGCCTACTGCCGGACTTCATTTTACCCCGCAGCTGTTTGATAGGCTTCGTGGGGCAGGTGTGGATGTGGCTCCTCTTGCGCTTCATGTCGGAGCCGGCACATTTCAGCCTGTGAAATCGGAAACTATCGGTGGTCATCCGATGCATACCGAGGTATTCAGCATCGGTCGGGAATCGCTTGAAAAAATAGTTTCGGTGATACGAGAGGGCAGAAAGATAACAGCAGTGGGCACGACTTCCGTGCGTACCCTTGAATCGCTTCCCTATATAGGCGCTCAGCTGAAGTCAGGCAATGTCACGCTTCATGTTGACCAATGGTCGCCTTATACAGAGGGCGTGGAGCTGCATGGAGACGTAATAGAAAATCTTGTAAGCATTCTTGATTATATGAAAGAGAAGGGGGCTGACACACTGACCGCATCGACATCAATAATGATTGCCCCCGGTTTCAAATGGCGGATTGTGGATGTGGTGGTTACTAATTTCCATCAGCCTCAGTCAACGCTGCTGTTGCTTGTCTCTTCTTTTCTTGACCGCGACCCCGGAAGAAGCCCGCTTCAGTGGCGCAGGATTTATGACGAGGCACTTGGACATGCTTATCGTTTTCTGTCGTATGGAGACGCTTGTCTTCTTTTTCCGCGGAGCTGATGTCGTTGTTCCAAATAGACTATGACTCCGGTTTCTGCGGAGATGATTATCCCGTAATTGAGATTCCGGGATCAAAAAGTGTTGCTGCGCGAAGGCTTATTATAGATTATATAAGGGGGGAGGCTCCGGAATATGTGAATATGCCCCGTTGTGACGACACCCTTGAGTTGAGTGCGGCACTGAGAGATCTGCGGCTCGGGCATTCCGGAAACCGTTATGATCTTGGGTCGGGTGGTACATCAATGCGTTTTTTTACGGCTCTTGTCGCCTCGATTGAGGGATTCGACGGTATTGTTGACTGTTCACCACAGCTGAGACGACGACCTCTTTCGCCTTTGGTCGATGCACTTCGGGCGGTTGGCGCGGATATAGAATATCTGGAAGAAGAGGGGTGTCCTCCTATATATATAAAGGGTGGAAAGCTCAAGGGTGGAGAAGTGGCGGTAGACGCCGGAATTTCTTCGCAGTTTATATCGGCACTCATGCTTGTGTCCCGGTTGTGGGCGTTGCCGTTGTCTTTAGGGTTGCGTGGAGAGATTGTGTCGCGTCCGTATGTGGAGATGACGAAGCGTTTGCTTGAGATGTCAGACGATGATTCTGCTCCTTATATAGAGGGTGACTGGTCTGCCGCTGCATTTTTCTATGCTTATTGTCTGCTGGTTCCCGACAAAGATGTGCGTATAGGATTGTTGAGGAAGCCGGATTTGTCTGTGCAGGGCGATGCTGCGGTTGCAGATATATTTAAGTATCTCGGAGTTGAATCGGAATGGGAGGGAGACGGAGAGGTTGTGTTGCATGGAAACCGGCATGTCATTGACAGTCGGAGGAGTATGTCGGTGCCTGTAGAGTTTGACATGGGAGATGTGCCTGACCTTGTTCCGGCGTTGGCGGTTTGCATGGCTCTTGCCGGAATCCGTTTCCGTTTCATAAAAGTGTCGCATCTGAGACATAAAGAGTCTGACAGGCTTTCGGCTTTGCAGACGGAGATGGGGAAAATAGGGTTTGCGGTTGAGACAGGTGATGACTTTATATCATGGGACGGCAGACGCTTGCCGATGAGTAAAGAGGTAATCATAGAGAGTTATGAAGATCACCGAATAGCTATGGCTTTCTCCATAGCAGCGGCAAAACTGCATCATATTACAATACGCGGAGGAGAGTGTGTGTCAAAATCGTTCCCTGGTTTTTATGGCGAATTGAGGAAGATCGGGTTTGTGATACGGATTATTTATTAAGAATATTAAGAAGATGTGTGAATATGAAAGGAGCGTTGATAATATTGTTTGTGCTTATGGCAGTCGGTGTTGTTCTTTATATAGGTGAATTGAAATACCGGAAGCGCGAGAGAAAAAACGGAGAGGGCAATTATATAGAGGACGATGATATTGGGGTAGACAATAAGGATGACATAAAAGAAGGCGATAAGGAGGAAGAGGGATGTTGCGGAATGCATCTTGTATGCGAAAAAGACTCGCTTTCTCCGATGTCAGGAGAGATTGTTTATTACGATGATGAGGAACTCGATCGATTTTTCGGTCGTTCGGGCAATGATTACACAGCGGAAGAGGTTGAGGAATTTCGTGAAATTCTTATGACGTTGCGTCCGGAAGATGTGTCGGGATGGGCGCGAAGCGTCACGGCGCGTCGTCTTGAATTGCCTTCCGATGTAAGGGATGAATTGCTGATGCTCGTAAATGAGCAAAGGAGTAAAATTTGATTAACATTTCGAAAGAGATTTTAACATTTATTAATTCAATTAATTATCAATGATTTATCAACAAATAAACCTTTTTATTGAAAAATTGTTGTAAAAATATTTGCACAGCGGCGAAAAAGGCTATAACTTTGCAACCGCAAACGAGAAAACGACACAGCAACCAAGACTTGAAAATCTCGGTGGAAACAGAATCTCGATGTGAATAGAACAATGAAATTTTGCCACAAGACAAGCAGCGAGACTGGAAACAGTCAAGTTGAGAGTATAAGGG
>NZ_CAJMXD010000314.1:0-3453 GCF_905219685.1 Barnesiella sp. CU968 | reverse complement strand
TAGAGGCTTTTTACAGTTCCTCCGTTCATATAGCGCGGATGAACATGCATGACACTTGAGAACTTTTCGTCAAATACAAATATACCGTTGCCGAAAGTGCTGACCCAGAAACGTCCGCGCCGGTCCCTTACAATTCCGGTCACCGAAAGATGCCCCATCGCCTTTCCGGGAGCCTCCATGAACTCAGCCTTTCCTCCGGAATATCTCAGAATACCCTCGGAGCATCCGATAAACGTGCCTTTCAGGGAATCGTTGAAAATGACGTTGATTCCTATGTCGGGACGCCCCAGGTTCACCCTTTCGAAATGTCTGCGTTCCCTGTCGAGACGAAGAAGTCCGTCATCATAGAGACCGACCAGCAGGTCTCCGTCGCCGCGTCCGAGTGTCGTTACTCTCGAATAGGGATGCGACATGTCGGTTGCGAAACTCATGACATCGGAAATTACGCCATCGCGGAAGACACCTATGGAATTAGTGCCGCCAAGCAATATCGAGCCGTCGGCATCTGCATATGTCGACCATATCACATGGTTGTCGAACCCCTCGGTAGGAGTGCCGAAATAAGGAAGCTGCCTGAATGGAGAGTGGTGATGACTCATGAATTCAAGTCCGGTTCCGTAATTGCATATCCACATGTTTCCGAACGAATCCTCGAAAATGGAACGTATGTTTCCGTTGGCGATTCCCCGCCCGCTCTGCTGGCTCACATTATAATTGCGGAACCTCAGATTCTCGGGACTTCCGGCTGTAAGATCCGTAGGATTGAAGACGCTCACCCTCCCCATGTCGCAACCGACCCAGATCAGACCGTCTGCATCTTCCATTATAGAGTAGACATGGTTTCCCGCTATGGATCCTGAATAATCCGGATTGTGAAGGAATGTATGAAAAATCTCGCGTTCGGGAATAAACAGGGAAAGTCCATGATTCGAGCCAAGCCATATGTTCTTATGGGAATCGATATGGATCGTATGAATTATACCCTGCGGTATGCCATTGGGATTTCTATGGTCATGACTGTAAGTCCTGACCTTGCGCGAGGCGATGTCAACCACGGAGACACCCTCCGTGCTGTGCGCTATTATCAGATGCCCCTTGCCGTCGTCGGCAAGAGATATGACGGATTCCGGAAGACCCTTGAAATCTTTTGTCGGATATACCGTTTCCTTGCCGTCAGGCGACATGTGGACTATCGTGCGGTAATGATTGGCTACCCACACACCCCCGTCGGAGGCGGGGACAATATCCGTCACATTGAAGATCTGAGCGTCATGTCCCAACACTATCTTCTCCGGCTTTCCGGTATTGCAGTCGATCATTCCGAGTCCGCTTTTTGTTCCTACAAGCAGCCTGTCGGAGGCAACATCGTGAAACAGCGAGGATACGGTGTTTCCCGGAAGTTCGGAGTTCTCTCTTGTGTAAAGCACGAACGAGTGCCCGTCGAAACGATACAGACCGTTGTCGGAACCTACCCATATGAATCCCCGGTTATCCTGCGCCACATGTGTCACGTATGTTGTGGCGAGTCCCTGGTTGACACCGAGGCGCACAGGGGGGTAGAAGTTGACCCCGCCGACAGGCATGCAGAAAGCCAAGACAATGCAGAGCATCGCCAGCAATGTGCAATGTCCCGTCAGGTTCCCGGATTTTTGTTCATGGTTTCTCATCGTTTCGTTTTTGGTTATCCGCATCACAAAGATAACACTTATGATGCAACTTTCAAAAGACTTTCAGCCTAATCCGACTCATTTACGAGGGGACCATTCATTTTTCCAGCTGACGTAAGGAACACCCTCTGCGTCAAAATCAACCGGGAGCCACAGATAACGCGAATTCATCAGGCTTTTGGGATCCCATTTGTCGAACATTGCTATGAAGCGGTCCTCGCCGGGTAGTTTCATTATATAGTTGCTCTGTCCCAGAAAAGTCTTGTCGGCGTTCTCCCCCCGGCAAGGATTGGGAAGCTGTTTCCACTCTCCCATTATTCTATCGGCTGTCATGAGACGTGCCTCGTTAGGTTCCCATCCCGTGCAACCGGAAGTAATCATCCAGTAACGTCCGCCACGCTTCATAAGAGCGGGAGCCTCATTATGTCCGCCGGGAAAAATACGCACATATTTTCCTGTATGACCGAGATAGTCATCGGTAAGTTCGGCTATATGCAGAGTCAGATTGTCTTCGGAGGAATAGATATGGTATCCTTTTGCGTCATCATCCACAAAAAGAGTCATGTCTCGACTCATCTGACCACCATTGAGATCCCTCATCGTGAACATTCCGCGCTCTATTTCAGCTCGCCATTCAGGAGTCCACCATTCCATCTTCTCATCCGCACATCCGGATGCTTCTTGTTTTGAAAGATTGTCAGGCATTATGCCTGCGTTGACACGACCAGATCTGACAAACGTGAACGGACCTGCCGGGGTATCGCTCACTGCTACCGCACACCGGGCAGGTCCATACCCTTGTCCTTTAAGTTCGAGATGGAACCACATCACGTACTTTCCTGTCTTGGCGTTATAAATCACTTTCGGACGTTCTATGATGCATCCGCGTTCTATATCGTGGCCCTTTTCCTCAGTGGCTCTGAGGGCAAGCCCTTCGTATGTCCATGTTGTAAGGTCGGGAGAAGAATAGACTGTCACCCCTTCCTGCGGCAGTGACCGCACCGCCGCGCGATGCTCGCCATACCAGTAATATTTTCCGTCAGCGAATATGACACACCCGCCATGGGCGTTTATCGTGTCTCCCTTTACATCCTTCCATATCTCCCCGGGGCGGATTTTTCCGCACTCATTGCTCTCTGCCGCCATTGACTGACCTGTCAGCAGCATCCCTGCGGCAACAACCGCCAATATCTTTCTAAAACCAATCTTCATCACCTTATCAAGAGTTAAATAAATCTCTGTTTGTTAAACAAATCCACGAACGTTAACTTTAGTAAAAAGGGGAAGGGTTTCGTCCCTTCCCCCTTTACTTGAACTTACTTATATATTACCTTATTTATGCGCATCCTCATCGGCTTCCTGCCATGTCGCCCACATCTTGCAGTTGGGATCATAACCGTCATAGCCGAAGTTCTGCCAAAGCTTCGCCTCACTGTTGGCTGTCTCGGCGAAATGCGGAATAGGCCAGTAGAGGTTGTGCTTATCCATCTTGTATGTTATCTCTATACCACCCGATTTGAACGGAACATCAGGTGAATTATAGAATGAATAGTGCATAAGACGCTGATACCAATAGCTTCCGCCGGTGCGGTCTGTGCCGTTCTGCTTGTTCCAGGTTTCTTTGTCATATACGTTGCCCCATTCGTCTGGTATACCGGTGTTGGCGAGAATCATCGACACGCGGCCAAGCTCGGCTTTACGGAATTCCTCCATATAAAGCTCGCGGGCGCGCTCGTTCATGATGTCTCCGATATTGACGGTAGGATACATCTATTTGGCATTGGCA
>NZ_CAJMXD010000313.1:0-3475 GCF_905219685.1 Barnesiella sp. CU968 | reverse complement strand
GACAAATTGAAGCTGAAATATCGCAAGGGAACGAACCCACGTACTCTTCCCCCTTCATCTTCAAATCTTTCAATCACGCTGAATCATAACGGACGCGAAGTTTTATGGTATCCCGGAAAGCCCGATCCACTTAACCTGAAGGGAACATGCCGTACCCTTGACGGCAGCAACGGACAAAACAAGCGGTCTGAAATGGAAGACGGTCTAATTTCACGTTCCGGGTGGGCAGTGATAGAGGATTCCTGGACATCGTCAAGAAGTGACGGCAGTCGTTCGTTCGCATTCGAGCCGGAGACGGAGCTGGGCTACGACTGGTGGGCAGAGCGGAAAGACCCTCATGCGCTTGATATCTATTTCCTGGGTTATGGCAGCAACTATAAGAAGGCGTTGTCTGATTATACGCATATCGCCGGCAAGATTCCTTTGCCGCCTTCATATGTGTTCGGTTACTGGTATAGCAAATATTCTTCATATTCGGCAGATGACTATCGTGAGATAATGAACGACCTCTCATCCAACAATATTCCGACGGATGTAATGATTCTTGACATGGACTGGCATTGGAACGGCAGCGAGGGAAGTATGTCCGGAGGTCGCGGAGGCTGGACAGGATGGTCGTGGAACACAAATCTGATCCCCGATCCCAAAGGTCTTTTGAAAGAAATGCATGACCGCAATTTCAAGGTAGCTCTCAATCTTCATCCTGCCGATGGTGTAAGCAGTCAGGAATCGCCTGAGTTTTTTACAGCTATGAATGAGTTTCTTCGCGGAAAATATGATGTTAACGGATCTGGAGGTAAAGTTATACCCTGGTATCTTGACTATCCCGACTTCACCGATTCTTTCTTCAGCACTATAATCAGAGAGCATGAAGGAGAGGGTGTAGACTTCTGGTGGCTTGACTGGCAGCAGCACCTTACGAGTCCCTATACAAGCGGTCTCGGACAGACATTCTGGTGCAACCATGTATTCTACAATGATATGGCAACCAACCGCCCTGACCGTCGCCCTGTAATATTCCATCGTTGGGGTGGTCTCGGGAGTCATCGCTATCAGATCGGGTTCTCAGGCGACGCGCTTATCAATTTTCCGACACTCGCATTCCAGCCCTATTTCACATCTACAGCATCGAATGTAGGTTATGGCTATTGGGGTCATGACCTCGGCGGTCATGCCTTTACAGATGAAAAGACGGTCAATGACCCGGAACTTGTGCTCAGATGGGTTCAGTTCGGTGTGTTTACTCCGATATTCAGAACACATGCAACCAACGATTCCCGCATAGAGCGCCGCTTATGGAAGTTCCCCAATTTCCCTGACCTGCTTGATGCTGTCAGACTCAGATACACATTGTTCCCGTATATCTATACTATGGCTCGTGAGGCATATGACACAGGAATCTCCATGTGTCGTCCGCTCTATTATGAGTATCCTGACATGGAGGAGGCTTATTCATTCGATGGAGAATATTTCTTCGGAAATGATATTCTTGTGGCACCTGTGACGGAGGCATCCAAAAATGGTGTGAGCACGAAGACAATCTGGTTTCCCGAAGGAAACTGGTGGAGTGTGGCTACAAACCAGCTGATAGAGGGACCGTGCACGATGACGATGAATTTCTCATCTACGGATATTCCATATTTCTACCGACAAGGATCAATTGTTCCCCTCAATCCGGCTTCGGTCAAAAACGTTACCGAACGTCCCGGACATATGATATTCGATGCAGTGGCAGGCAAAGAGGGGAAAGGCAGTCTTTATGAGGATGCCGGCGACAACAATGATTATGACACGGCGTTTGCCACAACTTCATTAACACAGACATCGGATGGAAACACCCACGTGTATACCATACATCCCCGGGTTGGTGTTGTCGATGGACTGCCTGCGTCCCGGTCATATACTCTAAGAATCTTCAATGTTGGAACACCTGAAGCGGTTTCGGTAAACGGAAGTCCCTCTTCCCGATTCAGCTATATAGCCGAGAAGAAGTGCGCAGTAGTGGAGATTCCCGAAGGGTTGTGCTCATCTGCTGTCACAGTGGAGATTCGGGAATCTGCATCCGGAGTTGCGGATGTCGCCGTGTCTTCTCCAAGAGTTTTCTACGACAAGGCATCGGATACGTTGACTGCGGAATTCGGGCAGACCAGAAAAAATGTAGAGCTTGCGATGTTCGATCTGACAGGAATGGAATGTCTGAGTCAGAAATATCAGAATATCTCCGGTTTCTCGGAAAAATTGTCAATGCTTTCTTCTCCCCAGCTGTATGTCTGCAAGATAACAGCCGACAGTCAGGTAGCAATCGAAAAGATTTTCAAATAGAATATGACCATGAACAAACTGATATCATTGCTGGCAGCTTTCGTTTTCAGCCTGTCGGCGTTTGCCGGCATGTCCAACTCCATAGAATATACGCGTGTGAACATAGTAGGTCCCGCCGTCAAAGGGGGATGGGATTACAACGCCACTCCGATGAGTAAGATCGGCTACGGTGTATTTACATGGACCGGGACACTCAAAGGTGGCGAGCAGTTCAAATTTATGAATTCAAATGACGGATGGAACAAGCATATTGTCGCGACTTCAAAAGACGAGATTCTTAAGGAAGGAGAGATTCATCATCTTGATTTCTACGCCAATAAGGCTCTTCCTGACATGCTCGACAATAAATTCATTGTTCTTGAGACTGGAGAATACAATCTGACTGTAGACCTTATGAGCATGAGTGTGTGTCTGAAGAAAGCCGGTGCGGCTGTGGACTATCCCCAAAAGTATTATGCCACCGGATCTGCGCTCGATGACAAAGTGATAGAGCTCACAAGGATCGGGGATTTTGAATTCAAGCAGGCTCTGACGTGCAAGGCAGGGAATGTTATTCTTATGGATACACCTGTAAGGGGTGGGAATACAAGATATTTCATACCGGTGTTTGAGGATGTCGATTTGTCTTTTGGCAAAGGTTACAGTTCAACGCTGGGCGTGACTTCTGATTCCGATACCCGAGGATGGAGTGTTACGGTTCCGGGAGATTATATGATCTACATTTCGTGTGCCGGCCATAATTATTCAGGTCGTAAGTATCAGCCGCGTAAATATCTCTATATCGTGGGTGGTTGCTGCGAGGTATCCTGGAATTATGATGACGGCAGCAACAATTGTTTCTTCCCCAATCCTGAGAAACCTGATGAGCTGGTATGGGAGGGGGAACTCAGAATAGGCTGGAAAGGCAACACCGAGCCTGATAGATTCAAGATTCTTACAGAGAAGAGCTGGACTGACGAGACCTATCATCCCTACATCGGTGATACGGATGCCGAAGGCACAACCTATATACGCACTACCGACGGCGGTGACACCAAATGGCGCATAACAAGAGACGGTTATTACAGAATTACCGCCAATACCAGAACCGAAACGCTTACTACGGAATATCTTTCATCAACGCCGCCGGATATGTCCTGTGAGACAATGGGCA
>NZ_CAJMXD010000312.1:0-3476 GCF_905219685.1 Barnesiella sp. CU968 | reverse complement strand
CTATTCAACAATGCTTCACAGGCATGGAACCACATATTCTATTTCTTCCAGTTTTCGCCTAATGGTCTTAAGGAACCGGCAGGAGAATTAAGGAAACAGATTGAAGACCAGTTTGAAAGTCTGGAGACATTCAAGAAAAAATTCGAGGAAGCCGGCGCCACACTCTTCGGTTCCGGATGGGTATGGCTGTCTGCCGATGACAAAGGCACACTCTTCATCACTCAGGGTGGCAACGCATCGAACCCGATGACTCAGGGACTCAAGCCTATACTGACGTTTGATGTATGGGAACACGCATATTACCTTGACTATCAAAATCGGAGAGCTGATTATCTTCATTCTCTCTGGGACATAGTAGACTGGGACATAATAGGGATACGTTATGGAAATGAATAGGAATTACAATGTATAAACAGCAGAAACCCATGTCGGAGCACCGGCATGGGTTTTGTTTGCGAACATGTCGCTATAGATTGTGTGTTTTCTGCTTTATTTAAGCATCTGCTGCAGACGCTCCGGTTCGTTGGTGGTGATGTAGTCAACGCCATGTTCAATGCACCATTTCATGTCTTCAGGCTCGTTTACTGTCCATACGTTGACTTCAAGACCTTTATCGTGACATTCCTTTATCCACTCGGGATGTTTCTTCATCACCTTCAGAGAATAATCGATGCCTGCTCCTTTGGCAAACTTTATCTGACAAGGAACATAATCACCGTTAAGGAAATAGACTTTAGCCCCTTTAGGTGCCGCCTTCACATACTGCTTAAAAGCATCTTTAGAGAAAACTATATAGTCTGTCCGGTCTTCGAGACCAAATTTTTTCACCATTTCTACAGTCTTTTTCACAGCCTCTTTCTCACGCGCACGGCTGTCGTGAGTCTTAAGCTCCAGCACAAGACGCGTCTTCAACCCCTGAGCAGTCTTAAGATATTCTTCGAGAGTCGGAATATTCTCTCCGTTCGAGAGTTTCTGCTTACGCACTTCCGCTGCCGGCGTGCGCTGAATCTCAACACCGTTGATAGTCGGATCATGATTAACAAAAATCACATTGTCGGGTGTCATCCATACATCAAATTCAGAAGCATAGCAACCGATAGAGTCTGCTTTTACCAATGAACGGATTGAATTCTGCGAAGCTCCTTCCGTATTCCAATAACCGCGATGAGCTATTACCTTTGGTTTGGCTGCCTGAAGGGCAAATGTTCCGGCGAACATAGCCGCCGCAATCAACATAATACTTTTTCTCATGATATCGTATGTTTTAGATTGAGTATTCCACCATAACTTTTTTACGAACATCTGTCTCTGGTATCTCAATTACAGGAATGCCGCTTTTATCGACAGACACTCTGCGCTTTTTGCCATTCACCTTCACTCCGGCTTTTACATCGGCTTTGGGAATGCATACTTTATAAGAACGCTTCTCGATGCATCCGTCATAAGCGCCCTCAGCCGGATTCACCGTTATTGTGACTTTATTCCCTTTTTGTGAGTAATTCAGTTTTGTAACCGAATATTTTCCTTTTGTATAGTCAAGGCTGATACCGTCATCCTCATATAGTTCAAATGTGTTGTCAGCATCGTCTCCTGCCGGATAAGCCGTCAGTTCAAGCTTTGTCAACGGTGTTGTGGCAGGTCGCGATGTATAAGGCTGCATAGCGAGTATGTGTCCGCCTCTTACATACAACGGGAACTCATCGAGTGGCTTGGAGATGTCTTGGGTCTGACCACCGTCAAAACGTTCGCCGGTAAAATAGTCATACCATACCTCCCCCTTCGGGAACCACACCTTCTGAGAGGCAACTTTGTTCTCTCCTGCTCCGGGAGATGTTATGGGCGCTGCCATGAGAACATCACCGAACATGAACTGCTGCGGCTGGTCAAAAGATTCTTTCTGGCTCCCGAAATCAATAAACATAGACCTGTTGAGAGGAACCATAGTGTTGTGCGTATGCCATACATTACTGTAAATATAAGGCATCAGCTGCGAACGGAAATGATACATCCTGCGCATTGCCTCCGTTTCCTTCTTTCCACTTATCCATGGACGGCGGTCAAGTTTCTTGTCTTTTGTTGAATGCACTCTCAAAGCCGCCGATAATGCACCGAACTGAGTCCAGCGTGTGGTAAGCTCAGGATTCGGTTCACCGCGGAAACCGCCTATGTCATGTGCCCAGTAATAGCAACCGCCTTGACCGGAACATGCCGTTAGCTTCACTTCAAAAGCCAGCATAGGCCAATTTGCCTGTGCGTCACCGGAGAACTGTATGGGATGTCTGTGGTCTCCCCATCCTGCCCAACGGCTATAACCGGCTCCTCGTTTCCCCTCTCGCATGGAATTGCGATAATAGAGTTCGTTTATCCATTGCAATGAAGTGGAATTATGTCCGGCAACATATGGGTAAAGATAATTCTGCTGCCAGTCAAGCCACCAGAAATCGACACCGATATCTTCCGAAGGCTTGTGCGCATAACGGAAAAACTTCTCCATATAGTTCTTATCGGAAAGGTCAAACAACGGAACCTCTCCGGGGTTGACGCCGAGAGCTTTGGCAAATTCATCATAATTGTGTTCATGCGGACGTATGCCATCGTGCGGATGGTCATTGAGAGAGACTGTCACACCTTTTTCATGAAGTTTCTTCACAAGATCTGCCGGATCCGGAATCAATTCCCTGTTCCAGGTGTATCCGTTCCAGTTCAGATGACCATTATGACCGGTTCCGACCTTTGCGTCGTTGGTGTGCCAGCCCATATCGAAAACAATGTTATCAATCGGGAAATCATTCTTGTCATATCCATCTATTATATCAAGAAATTCATCGGAAGTATAATCCCAATACCTGCAATACCACACTCCGTGAATATATTTTCTCGTCATAGGAACTTTTCCCGAGATGGCACCGAGACTTGCAAGCGCAGCCTTGAAATCATTGCCGTAGATGAAGCAATACTGATCCTGAATATGATTTTTTGTATCACGCGGCTCTATCCAGTCGTTGACAAGCAGATCACCCCTCGCATCATCGATCATATACCATCCGTCTTTACTCAGGATGCCGTCGTTCATCGGAATCTCGGCAGTCACGCGGTCGAGTGTCTCCACCGGTCCCCCAAGATTATTTTTCGTTATGAAACGATTTGTAAATTTTTTCTCCTTTCCATTATGTGTATAAAACACATTAAGATTTGATGTCGAAAACGGAAAACCGTCATTCTTATACCAGATTCTGAGAGACGGAGTCTTTATCTCATAACAATTGTCGCCTAATTCCTTGACATCGATACTTTCAGGCGAGAGCATCGATGCCCGATCATACGCAAATAAAGTGGGGGCATCTATAAATTTACCATCCACGGCATACTCCAGACGAAGAAGCGTGGGGGTTATTATTGAAAGCCTGTTCTTTCCGAAAACCATAGGGTTCTGCTCTGGATGCTTGGCATATGCCGACAGANCGGTCCCTGTCAGG
>NZ_CAJMXD010000311.1:0-3484 GCF_905219685.1 Barnesiella sp. CU968 | reverse complement strand
GATCTAAAAATCAAGTTGTTTCAAAATATTTCCACTATACGGCAAATCATCATCTTCCGGCTGATTCCGCCATCACCGAGAGTCGGCGTGCCTTCACATAATCCTGATGATCCGCATCACCCATATTGGCAAACGGATAAATTGAAATGCCACCGCGAGGCATAAATACGCCACGCACCTCGATATATTTCGGATCCATGAGCCGGGCAAGGTCTTTCATTATTATATTCACACAATCCTCATGGAAATCGCCATGATTGCGGAAACTGAAAAGATAAAGCTTAAGGCTTTTGCTTTCCACCATCCTTTCACGAGGTATGTAAGTGATATATATATGCCCGAAATCCGGCTGCCCGGTTTTGGGACAAAGAGTGGTGAACTCCGGACAATCGAATGTGACGACATATTCATTTTCCGGATGCTTGTTCTCAAAAGTCTCTAATAAAGAGGGGTCATAATCCGTCGGATACTTCACCCCCTGGTTGCCGAGGAGACTGACCCCCTCAAGTTCTTTTTCTGTTCTCATACTGCAAAATTAACAAAAAAATAAATACCATTAAGTAAGTGTTGGAAATTAGCTTATATTAAATTTTCAATACTTACTTATAAGTTTGGACTGACGACATATACCAAACCATACACAAAAAAGCGGCCGCTCCTCACGAGTGGCCGCATTCTTTAACAGGCGAACCTGTTAGAACTTAAACTTAATGAACAAAAATCTATCTTCTTTCTTTCGTCTATTAAAACATTGACAATAGGAAAATAGTTCTGCGAATTATTATGTTTAAGATTTATTAACAATTCTGAGTTCTTCAAGCGAAGCTGATTCCACCGCTTCAAACTCTTTTACGAGTCTACGGCAGTAAGGTATGCTCAGAAGATATATGATACCTCCAGCAGGCACAAAGAACGCGAGTGTGCGACACAGCCAGCGCCGGTTAGCAGGGTGATAGATCCACAAAGGCTTTAGTACAGGGAATTTCTCGAGTTTCGAATTCACTTTCACATCACGCGAGTCATGCAGATAATTGACAGTTTCATCCACAAGAGTTCCAATGCGCGTTATTTCTTCGAGCGAATACCCTCTGCGCCAGTATTCTCGATAAGAGAGTCTGCGACCGTTGCGTCGCAGCCATACTCGTGATTCTCCGTATAGACGCACAAGCAACGCCTCGGCACGCCGCAGCGACACTTCATTGATAATGACCTCTTTCATCGGCACATGCCTTTTCTCGGTGAGCCCGAGCCATCGTCTCATAAGATTCAGGTAGAGATCTTTGTTGAACACTGCCGAATCATTCATTGCCTTGTAGGTCACAAATATTCCGAGAGGCAACAGGATAGAGGTCGACAGCCACATTCCCGCCCAGACAGCAATGCGCCCATCGCGAGCCATTTTATATCCGGTGTTGTCTATTATATAATAGACCAAAAACAGCAACACAGATATCACCAGAGGTGTGCCGAGTCCACCTTTTCTGATGATCGCGCCTAAAGGAGCACCGATAAAGAAGAAAATGATACAAGCCACGGAAAGCGTGAATTTCTTGATCAGTTCAATTTCGTGGCGGCGTATCGTTCTTTTTTCATCACCCATGGTGAGCGCACGGAATTCGAGTTCCGCGACCCTGTTGGAAGTAAGGGCGCGTGCCTGACTGTAGATATCACCGAGTTGGACGGGAGAGAGAGCGCCAAGCAAGGAATCGAGAGGCATCGCCGCCACTGGCGGGGCAGGAGTCAGCACTGCGCTCTCCTTATTGTTTTCAGCATCTTTCTTGCTGTCGGCTTCAGAAAAATAGGTGGATCGCAACACTCCTGAAAAAGCCGTCCGCTTCAGCTCTCTCGCATAATCCTCCCCGATGGAATCCACCCTTTGCGAGACCGAGTCAATGGTCTGCTGAAGCTCAGTCATGTTCTTTCCAACATATTGCTTTCGCATGCCGCCCTCGTCAAGACGGTTGAAATTTGCATCAAAAGGGATAAGCACCTCCTTGTCGACAAATGATTCGCGACGGAAAGGCACGTTCCTGTCAAGAGAACGCTGTTCACGAAGATTCTCAAACTGCTCGCCGGTAAACAGATGCAGATACAGATACTTGCTGTCTTTTGTAAAAGCCATTCGCGCCGAGTCTGCCAGAAGTATCGTGGAGTTGTCACCTCCCCGGCTGATATCGTAGATCATCACATCGTAGAGAACCCCGGTTTGCTGATTCTTGCTCTTCACATAGAGGTTATAACCGGGAATCTGGTCGTAAAAAACACCTTCCGGAATCTCCACCTCCGGACTCTTCTGTTTCATTGAGAAAAGCAATGTCCACATTTTTACCTGAGCTTTCGGCAGAATGTCGTTCTGAAAAAAGAAAGCCCCGACAGCGATAGCCATCACAAGAATGATGAGCGGTTTCATCACATTCAGAAGAGAGATGCCGGATGCCTTGATTGCGGTAAGCTCCGAACGTTCGCCCAGATTGCCGAAAGTCATCAGACTGGCAAGCAGGATAGCTAACGGCAACGCCATCGGAACCAATGTCACCGCAGCATAGAAAAACAGTTCACCGAGAACATCAAACGACAACCCCTTACCTACAAGGTCATCTATATATTTCCAGAGGAACTGCATCAGTACGATGAAAAGCACGATGAAGAATGTCATCGCGAACAGAGGCAGGAAGCTCTTTAATATGAAAAGATAAAGCCTTTTGACAATACGCATTGTTATAACACAAAGAGAATGCTTCATCGACCGTTTTAAAGTCCCGAAGCGAATTTCGGATGTAAAGTTACTAATTTTATCTTAAAAAAACTCCCCTTTCCTCACCTCCTTTGATGAAATCTTTGTAACTTTGCGTCCGGCAACTTACAGTTCCCACATAAATGGTGAATTATTAAATCAACATATCATGACATTATTCGAAAGGCTTACAAAAAAAGCACAGGAAAACCGCCAGCGTCTTGTGCTTCCCGAATCTCTTGAGCCACGCACACTTCAGGCAGCTGACAGAGTTATCTCACAAGGAATCGCAGATGTTATCCTGATTGGCAAACGCGATGAAATTCTCGCCAAGGCTTTTGAGCTTGGACTGCCACATATCGAGAAAGCCGCATTCGCCGACACCGACGACATGGAGTTTACTGAACCCTATGCCGAGCTTTTTGCGGAACTGCGCAAAAGCAAGGGTATGACGATTGACGAGGCACGCAACATTGTGCGCAATCCCCTTTATCTCGGATGCCTCATGATTAAGCGCGGCGATGCTGACGCTATGGTTGCGGGTGCGCTGAGTCCCACATCTCACGTTCTGAGAGCCGCATTCCAGGTTCTGAAGACAAAGCCGGGCATATCCGTTGTCAGCGGCGCATTCATCATGCTTCTTCCGGAAAACGTTCCCTACGGCGAAGACCATATGCTTGTTTTTGCAGACTGCGCGGTTGTTCCGGATCCGACCGCCAAGGAGCTTGCGGAGATCGACATCGCCACTGC
>NZ_CAJMXD010000310.1:0-3484 GCF_905219685.1 Barnesiella sp. CU968 | reverse complement strand
TTTTAAGAGGGCGAACTCGTCTTGACTTATTTACGAAAGTTATAATAATCAATGATTCGGTAATTTTTACCGAATCATTGAAGATATTGTCATTGCAACTTTGCGTTGGGGACTAATGGTTTCGCGAATTCGCATCAGTATTGCCGACATACACTTCTAAACTCTGCATGGTCATGGGCAAGTAAACGCAGTTGAAGTACACGATTTGCATCTGTAATATATCAAAGCACTAACAAAGCACTAACAGTAAGTCAATTTGCTTAAATCATAAAAAAAATGTAATTTTACAATATGATTGACTATTTGAAAGGGGTTGTGGCAGAAGCCACACCGACATATGCCGTAATCGAATGTTGTGGTGTAGGGTATGAAGTAAACATAACGCTAATGGATTACCCTCTGATCAGCGGCAATCAGGAATGTAAACTGTATGTGCACGAATCGATACGCGAGGATGCCCACGTCCTGTTCGGATTCCTAAGAAAAAGAACAAGAGAATTGTTCAGACTCCTCATCGGAGTGAGCGGAGTGGGTCCCAACACCGGAAGACTTATTCTTTCATCCCTTACCGATGAACAACTCGAATCGGCAATAGCTTCAGGGAATGACTCACTTCTCAAAGGTGTGAAAGGCATAGGAGGAAAGACAGCCCAACGCATTATTGTGGATTTGAGGGATAAAATAAAACCCGAGTCAGATGCGTTAATTACAAGTATGCCGGCAAGTGAATCGTATGATGATTCCGTGGCTGCTCTTGTGATGCTCGGATTCTCCGCCCAACAGAGCCAGAAAGTACTCACCAAGGTTTTTGCGAAAGATCCGACGCTCAACACTGAGCGTGCCATCAAGCAGGCTCTTACTATGCTCTGATGCGGTTGAGGCAGATTGATGAAAGAAAGATATATCTTCTTATCGCAGTGTTTTTTTCGACACTGCTTTTGTCGTTTGTGGCAAATTCACAAAAGACCGTACGCAAAACAGTGCCTGAGGTTTCCGACACTAATCCTTTGAAATCAGGTGAATATCCGGCAGATCTTAAAACACCTTCAAATATTACCACTGAAGCTGTATATGATCCTGAACTCGGCATGTTTGTTGTTCACACCAGGCTCGGGGACAAAGACATAGTCACTCCTTTTTTGCTGACTCCCAAAGAATATTCCGATCTAATGATGCGTCAGGATATGTTCGGATATTTCAGACAGCGTAATTCCGAGAGCTATGAAAAGAAAGACAAGCAGCCTTTCAATATTTTCGACATGAATTTCTCACTCGGTCCTCTTGAAAAAGTTTTCGGACCGGGTGGAGTCCGCCTGTCTACGCAGGGATCGCTGCAGCTGTCAATGGGAATAAAAAGCAACAAGACTGAGAATCCTTCGCTTTCTCTTAAAAATCGGCGCAAAACATATTTTGATTTTGATCAGAAAATTCAGGCTACGATAAATGCCTCTGTCGGTGACAAGTTGAAATTCAATATGACTTATAATACCGACGCGACATTCGATTTCGATTCCAAGAACTTAAAACTTAACTATGAAGGCAAGGAAGATGAAATCATAAAGAGTATTGAAGCGGGCAATGTCAGTATGACAACGGGATCAAGCCTTATAAGAGGATGTACGGCTCTGTTCGGATTGAAAACGAAACTACAGTTCGGCAAGCTTACGCTTACAGGTCTTGTGTCACAGCAGAATTCCGAATCAAAGACAGTTTCTACTTCAGGTGGCGTACAATCTACCAAATTCAGCTTCAAGGCAGACAATTATGATGCTAACAGACACTTTTTCCTCGCACAGTATTTTTATGAGAATTATGATCAGTTTGCATCTCGCCTGCCACATGTGTCCTCGGGAATAAAAATTACGAGAATAGAGGTATGGATAACTAATAAAAACAGCAATTATAATGAATCGCGCAATTTTGTAGGATTCATGGATCTCGGTGAAAACCGAAGACTTGCAAACAGTTATTGGCAGCCTAATTCAGCCTTCAACAATCCTTCCAACCAAAGTAATAATCTTCTAAGCATAATAAAGGGTGAATATCCACAGGCGCGTAGTATAGATATGGTCACGCAGGCCCTTGAGCCATTGCGAGCATATGGCATAGAAGGGGGAAAGGACTTTGAGAAGGTTGAAAGTGCAAGACTGCTCAAATCAAGCGAATATACTCTTAATGACGATTTGGGCTATATTTCTCTTAAATCAGCTTTGACAACAGATGAAGTTCTTGCCGTAGCATATGAATATACATATCAGGGCAAAGTTTACCAGGTAGGGGAGTTCTCCTCAGATGTCACGAACACGTCAGACTGTCTTTATCTGAAGATGCTTCGCAGTACTACAGTCTCCCCTCGTCTGCCTATGTGGCAGCTTATGATGAAGAATGTGTATTCGTTAGGCGCATACCAGCTTCAAAGCAAAAATTTCAAGCTAAATATCAAATTTCTAAGTGACACCACAGGTACAGAGATAAATTATATTCCCGCCGGTCAGATATCGAACCAGCCGCTTCTTCAGGTTATGAATCTCGACAGAATAGATTCGAATCAGGAATCAAATTCCGATGGTTTCTTTGACTACATCGAGGGCTATACAGTGCAGTCGTCAACCGGCAAAATAATATTTCCTGTAGCGGAACCTTTCGGTTCTCATCTGGAACGGAAAATAGGCAATCCGGCAATCGCTTCACAATACGTGTATAAAGAGCTATACGACTCAACTCTTGTTGTAGCGCAACAGTTTGCAGATAAGAACAAGTTTTCTCTGTCTGGTGAGTATCAGGCATCAAACGGAGCGCAGATTCGATTAAATGCGATGAATGTTCCGCGCGGTTCCGTAGTGGTGATGGCAGGTGGTGTTGTATTGACTGAAAACAGTGACTACACTGTTGATTATTCAATGGGCATTGTAACTATTACAAACCAGAGCATAATTGATTCGGGAACAAATGTAAGCGTTACTCTTGAAAATCAGTCCTTGTTTTCCATGCAAAGGAAGACTTTGCTCGGATTGGACGCTCAATATCGGTTTAACAAGGACTTTACTCTGGGGGGAACCATTCTTCACTTCTCCGAAAAATCACTTACTGAAAAAGTAAACATCGGTGATGAGGTAATAAACAACACGATGTGGGGACTTAACGTGAGCTATAACAAGGATTTTATGTGGCTCACCAATTTATTGAATAAAATACCCACAGTAAGCGCAACAGCTCCGTCTCGAATAAACGTGAGTGCGGAATTCGCTCAACTTGTGCCACACAAGCAAAAAAGCGGATCGAACAAAGGGTCAAGCTATATAGATGATTTCGAGGCTACTCAGACCGGCATAGACTTGAGATCTCCATATTCATGGTTCCTTGCTTCGACGCCTTATGACAATTCGGCTGACGCACTTTTCCCGGAAGCCAAGCTAAGCAACGATATCGATTATGGTAAAAACAGAGCATTGCTGGCATGGTATTATATCGACCGGTTATGGCC
>NZ_CAJMXD010000309.1:0-3516 GCF_905219685.1 Barnesiella sp. CU968 | reverse complement strand
GAATCTGATAAGGCGTATTTACGAATTGAAGAAGGAGCATGGTTCGCCATGCTCCTTCTTTAACTCATGAAATTCCCTCGGAAATCCATCTACACGTGAATGGACGTTAAATCCAGACACCTTATTACAGAATTATTTTAAGAGCCTTGACTTTACCGGATTTGAATCTTGCCACTGCCAGTACAACACCTTTCCCGGAAACGTTAAGGTTCACTATTGTTTTTCCGTCCTTCTGTACAGAGTCTGATGAAATAAGATTCCCGTTGATGTCATATATGCTAAGGCATTCGACATCACCTTCTGCTATCACCACACCTTTTGCGGCATCATATCTGACACTTATTTCATTCCCTGACATAATTTCGTCAACAGAAGAAGAGGACTTTCGGAAATAAATGGGGTCAACATTCTTGATTTCTGCAAAACCGTTAGGTGTCATGGCATATAGTTTTAAACCATACAACGTGTCAGAGTCGAATGTATCTGTATTCAGACTGCCGCGAATTTTTCCAGTCTCATTAATATTCTCTAATATAAGAAGCGGAGCAAATGACACTGTTGTCAATATATCGGAAGGATTATTCTGGTCAAACACCTGAGCGGAAATTCCATAGCCGAAATATACACTCTTGTTTTCAATTGTCGCTGCAAACGAAAGATTATCCTCTGTTGAAACGCTGTACACGTTTGATGTATTGCCGCCTCCGACAGTCTCCTCGGTAAGGATGCCGTTTTCCAATATGAAATCGCTGACTTGGAAAGCATTGCCCCCTCCAACCAGCATTCTTGCAGATGAACTCCAGTCAAGCCTCTCATCGGTATCCGCATCAATAAATCCAAGCTTATATGACATTACGCGAGTCGGGGCGGTCTGTCCCGGAAGAATACGGAATATTGTTGTCACGTCTTCTGTCAAGCTGCCGTTTGCAGGAAGAACCACAGTGATTGTTTCCCCTTCCATTGCTGCAGCATCGGCATTATACAGCACAGGTCGGATCCGTTTTGACAAATCACGTGCGGATGAATTGCCAAGCGACACCCGTAATTTCGCGGCATTCCCATAATACAGTTTGCTTATGAATTCTGCATTATCAACTTTTATAGGGTTGCTGATACTTTCGATGACAGAATAAATTGTACCGTTCTTTTTAATATAAAATGAATTCTTTTCGGAAGACGAGCATAATACCGGCAGCCAGTCTGCATCGGAATTGCCCGATGCCTTAGTGACTAAGGATACTTCGTATTCGCCATCCGGCATGTCATCGGGAAGAGAGAATTTTCCCGGTGAGCCTATGCCGCTATAACTGATCATATAGCCGCCGCTTGCAGCTTGCTCAAGCACAGGCGCGGCGAAAGTCTGCGATACAATAGTTATTGACTTGGCGTAAGATGAGTCGTAGTTTTTAATATTTNCTCCGAAATTTACAGAAAGAGGTCTGATGTCGGTGTTTGCCCATATTCCGGTTCTTCCGTTGTAATCAAGACTCATGGACACATCCTTGCCCGCAAGCGATACTGAC
The DNA here is from genome assembly GCF_905219685.1 of Barnesiella sp. CU968. Lineage (NCBI taxonomy): Bacteria > Pseudomonadati > Bacteroidota > Bacteroidia > Bacteroidales > Barnesiellaceae > Barnesiella > Barnesiella sp. CU968. Next base: position 1,993 of record NZ_CAJMXD010000309.1, on the reverse strand, counting down.
AGGCTGCCCAGCTGCGTCAGTCTCGGAGTATAGGAATAAGATGCCCCGGGCTGAATACCGATAACTATGTCCTGGGCGTAGTTGAAGCCGTCGCTTCCGGTGCCACCGCCAATGCCGACAGAGCCGGGATCAAGGGCAGCAAGAAGGAAATAGCCGTCAGACATACCGCCCCATCCCCAGTTAAAATGGAAATAGCCATCACCGGCATAACCGTCGCAAACGAACTCATGACCCACAGAGGAGGAAACACCTCCATAAAGGACCGGCCTGCCTGCCGCCATCTCGGCATAAAGTATCCCCTCCCATTCGGCAGCACTGTAATAGTCGCGTTCGCAGTATTCTATGTCGGGATTGTACGAGAAGTTGTTGACAAGCGCCTGCGCCGCGAAGCGGGAAAGCGTGCCCGATCCACCCATGGAGTAGTTCATCTTAGTGGNATAGCCACACGCTTTCATCAATGTCGCNACAGCCTTAGCCTGGGTGTCGTCATAGCCTCCCGACTTATAGATGTCAAGCATGTTATCCCAATCGAATGCAGTCCTGAAGTTCATCGAAGATTCCCCCTGAGCACCAGAGGGGAGGGTAATAGACCCGCTGCCCGTGCCCCGTTCGGGATAGTTCCAATACTTCATGACCTGCGCCATCGCCGTGGCGACGCAGCCTGTGGGATANTTCCGGCTGTCCTTCGACGGCACCAAGAGGTTGTAAGGCGCGTCCTGATTCCAACGCGTGGACATCAAGGGCGCTACAATCTTGCGATCATCCCCACCATACACACTAGAGGCGGCATACGCCGGCAACCCTGCCAACGAGGCATACTCAATCTGTCGGGAGTACTCTCCAAGCCAATACTCGAACTGAGGAGGAAGCGACTCACTGTCAAAGCTGCCGCTCTCGGAATAGCCCAGCAACGGAGCCGCGCAATCATCGGCAGACACAACGAGGTAGCCACCCGCATTGCGGTCTGCAAAAATGTATGCAGACGGATTCCCGTTAAATGTCCTAAGGGTGTGGACAACATCCATCCTGTCCAGTCTGCCGGAAACCTTTTTCGGCCCTTTGGCGGAAGAAAGCCTGGACAATGCCTCACCGGGAGTCAATGGCGATGCCATTGCTATAGCCGGAATAATTGCCATGACAGCTATAAATGCTGTCATTTTGAGTTTCTGTAGAATCTTATGCATATTAGTTAATGTATATAATCGAGGCGTGTCAAAATTTATGGATTTGACACGCCTCTTTTATGATAGACTTTTGTTTCTAATAGGAGCGTGATAAATCAACGTGCAAAGCTGAAATCACTGATTGCTCCAAATCCACCTAACTGAGTGGAGAAGTCGGCAGAAGCAGCATAGAAAAGAATCATTGAGCCTTCGGGGAAAGAAATAGTCCTGCCGTCGTCACTCAGTATACCGGGAACCTCAGCTTGAGCAGTTGAATAGCCATTTAATGCCCATATGCGGAGATCATCTGCATATGTACATTTGCCTATATCTTGTGGCATAAGCAAATATAGCATAGGCGCACCAGTTTCTGGATCAACTTCAAAGGCAGCTTGCATAGAGGATCCGTCTCCTACAAATATTGGTTCACAAGCGGATGTGAGTCCCGTTACGTTAAGTAGAACTCCATAATAGGGAGAACTCTTCGCGACCCCTTTTACACTGATATTGAACATACGTGCAGTACCATTCATATCAAAACAATTGACCTTATAGTTACCTTGGATACGTTCATAAGGATCACTATCATTGTCTTCAAGAGTAACCAATGTAGAATTTTGTGTTCCTACTTTAGCTCCTTCTGCAGAAACGATTGTCACTGTAAAAGTACGATCATAATTTATATTGAAATCATCAACTGTACTAAATTCAAGCGAAGCCTCGCCCTGATCGGGAGATATTGTAAGAGTTGAAGAGACAAGAATAAAGTTACCACTCCATTCTCCGTTGTGTTCTTCAAATGGTTGTGCGGGATTATTTCCTGTGCCCTT
>NZ_CAJMXD010000308.1:0-3526 GCF_905219685.1 Barnesiella sp. CU968 | reverse complement strand
ACACTAGTGAGAATAAGAATGTGTGTTGTCCTGGCTTTGGCTTGCGTGGCGGCAACCGGATGGAGCCAGAGTGTCAAGTGGATTGTGAGCCGGGATAATGACTTCTGGAGAGAGACAAAGACAAGTTTGTCAAGACACTCTGAAATGACACCAGTGCTGACAATTCAGGCTGGAGACGGTAAAGGAGACAAAGAGAGTAGGGGAGAGACGCCGGGGCATGTTTTCAAACATTGGGGCACTACGTTCAATGAACTTGACTGGGAGGCTTTCATCGCCCTGGACAGAGATGTTCAGGATAAGATAATGGATGATCTGTTTTCGCCTGACGGTGATCTTCGTTTCACGCGAGGACGTGTGTCTATGAACTGCAATGACTATGGCAGTTCGTGGTATAGCTGCGACGAGGTGCCCGGGGACCTTGAACTGCGGTATTTCAATATAGAACGCGACAAGCGCGGCATTATCCCGCTGATACGCGCCGCCCAGAAATTCAATCCGGAGCTTACGTTCTGGATTTCCCCCTGGTCGCCGCCAAGCTGGATGAAAATAAATCATGACTATCCTGTGGTGAGCAGCCGGCATAACAATGCAGACCCTCGCATTGATTATCTGCTTTTCGGTGCGGTTGATGGCATCGACGAGGATGAGATGAAATTTCTCGGCGAGCGTAACAGCCAGTTCCCCCGCAAACTGGCAAGTCAGGACTATTTCATTCAGGATCCGCGTTATCTGCAGGCTTATGCAAATTATTTCTGCAAATTCATAGAGGCTTACGCCGAACAGGGAGTTCCTGTGGATATGGTGATATATCAGAACGAGGCATACAGCTATACCCCTTATCCCGGTTGCGCGTGGACTGCCGAAGGGACTGTGAGATTCAACCGCGATTACCTTGCCCCTACGCTTGAAAAGCGGCATCCTGATGTCAAACTCTATCTCGGCACATTCAACACCAACCGTCTGGATCATGTGGAGAAGGTTCTTTCAGATTCGCTCCTTCGTGAGTCGATAGAAGGGGTAGCCTTCCAATGGGAGGGGAGAGAGATACTCCCGGAAATAAGGAAGCGGTATCCGGACTTCAGCTATATATGCTCCGAGAGTGAATGCGGAAACGGTGACATGGACTGGAAGGCGGGAGAACATACATTCTTTCTTATTGCCGACAATCTCGGAAACGGATGTGACGAATGGTATAACTGGAATTTTCTTTTGCCTAAACAGGGTATGAGCCGCTGGGGATGGAAGCAGAACGCCCTTATTGAACTTGATCCTGAAACGCGCACATGCCGTTATACACCGGAGTATTATGCCGTGAAACATTTCTCTAATCTCATCCGGCAGGGAGCACGCATCGAAGGGTATTATTATGACAAAGCCGACCGAGTGCCGGTTCTTGCAGTCCGAAATCCTGATGGCATGCTGCTGGTTGTCACCTCCAATCCCGGCGACAACGAGAGAAAACTTTCATTAGAGATAGGCAGCCGATATCTTAACGCAACTCTTTCGCCTCACTCCTTTAATACTTTCTGCATCGGCGCAAATGAAGCACTTTCCCTTTGAAACGCTTGATGCAATGAAGGAAAACCGAATATTCAATATCAGTTCTCTGTCCTTTAAACGCCCCGCAGCCACCATTCCCCGATTGAACCGTACTGCGTAAAACTATTTGAGGGCAGATGATGCGCACGCCAATGAAAGTGCTTATTGCCGCCTCCAACGAGCTTCCTGAGGACGCGACAACTTCGATACCATAATGTCAAACCGACAAAAGCGTCAATCATAATATGTGCAGACTTACAGAAACAGACCGCTTGTATTTTCGTCCGTGGCGCGAGAACGATGCCGAAGCTCTCTACAAGTATGCCTCCGACCCAAGAGTGAGCGAAATGGCTCTGTGGCCACAACATACGTCGGTGGAGATGAGTCGTCAGGTAATCCGCGACTTCTTTATGAACAACGAGCATACTTTCGCCATGGTGCTAAAAGAGACCAATGAGCCGATAGGATGTATCGGACTTGTGCCGGTCGGAGCCGAGCATTACAAGCCACTGGTAAACGAGAGGGAAGTCGGATATTGGATAGGTTATCCATATTGGGGCAAAGGGCTGACCTCGGAAGCTTTGAAATCCTTGATTGAATTTTGCTGCAATAATCTCCGGCTTGACTCACTGATGGTTACGACTGACGCCACCAATAAAGCCTCTCAGCGGGTCGCTGAGAAATGCGGCTTCGTCAACTTCACAGACTATGACTACAATGGAACACCGTCGAAAGCATTCCGACTCAGTCTTTCTTCTTTGATTATAAGAAAAGTTGATGATGACAAGCGAGAGTTTATGGATTTCAATAAAAATGACGCCGAAGAACATTCTTGACATAACACGTCGCGAGAAATAGATAACATACAAGCTAAGAAAGCCAACAGCGCACTCTTCGCCTCACGACTCACAAAACTGGTCAATGCAAGTGAGCATGGCGAGATGATAGGGGATTGGCACGACTGTGGCAGATTGCTTGATTATTGAACATTGATGAAAATCTATCAACCGAGAGCGGAATTGCGCTCCTATGTGCGCTACTATTGGGCGCTGGAAGGCGATGAGCCTTTCAGCGTCCTGACCTTTCCTATCGGTTGTAGGCAGATTATTGTTCACAGGAAATCGCCGCTTTACATACCGGAACTTGATAAGAAACAGTCGCAATTTACTATTAGCGGACAAGTGAATTTTCCTGCGCATATCCAGTCTGACGGCGGTTTGGAAATGATAGTGGCGGTTCTCTACCCGCATACCATCGGGATGTTTATCGACACTCCGCCATCGGCATTCTACAATCTTGAAATATCCGGTTATGACATTGAGAATCGGCAAGTGAATGATGTTGCTCAGAGGATCTTTGATTGTGAGAATGACAAGGAATGTATTGATATTCTGGAGAACTTTCTGTCATCAAAGATTAGATCATCGTTGAATATCAGTCGGATAGGAATGTCTGTCAGTACATTGCTTCGCGTTCCTTCAACATCTGTGAATGCTCTTGCCGCCAGTGCCTGTCTCGGCAAGCGGCAATATGAAAGAGTGTTCCGCGAAACGGTCGGGATGAATCCTAAAGAATATGCCCGCATCGTGAAATTTCAAAAGGCACTGTGGCTGATGCAACGAGGAGAAAGCAACTATGCCGGAATCGGTTAACTGACCTACATTCTGACCTGTACTTGACCTATTATCTGACTTAATTTGATAGGGTTTCCCAATGCCCTCCTTTGGTTTTCCCAATGCGTTTTATTATTTCTTTCTTTCTGAGAGATGCTATAATCCTGTTGACTTTTCTTGTTGAGAAACCTGTCTCTATGGCAATCAATGGCTGTGTAATGCTTGGGGTCTTGCGGATTATCTCAAGAACTTTATTCTCGTCATTATTCTCGCCATTCTCGCCTTTATTCTCGCCAGCGTTGCGAGAATCCTTAGTCAATGCCAATGGATAAGTGACTGTTGAGATTAGCATATCACTCTCAAAGGTGACAGTT
>NZ_CAJMXD010000307.1:0-3532 GCF_905219685.1 Barnesiella sp. CU968 | reverse complement strand
TTCTCTGTGGAAAACTCCACATTCCAGCTCTGCTCTTTCGGGAAGACTATGCCGTTGCTGCTTTTAGCGGCGGCTTCGGCTGCCTCGTGGTGTGCCTCGTGCTCATCATCGTAGACTGTGATTCCAGGAACTGTCACAACACTTTTACCGCCGGCTCCCTCAATCTCGAACGAGAGGTTGCCTTCTCCTCTCTTCTCTGGTCTTACCTTAAATTCATAAATACCGGGATGCACAGGTTTGTCGCAGACAACACTTACGCTTTTTCCTCCGATTGTAAGTTTCATGCTGACCTTCCCTTTTTCAAGAGGTTTGAAATCGCTCAGCTTCGTGAAATGGACAAGTATCTCGCTTTCCTGCCCAGCCACAAACGGCTGAGCCTCGGCAAAAAGCTCAAATTCAGAATTATATGCAGTGAGCTGGAGAGTTTCATTGTGTGAGTGACCCTGGTGGGATTCCTCCCCCTCGTGTTCATGTTCATGCTTCCCGTGACAACCGGCAACGCCAAATGAAAGGGATGCCGCCACGCCTGCGAGAAATGCGCGGAAACAAAAATTCCGCAACTTTCTAAATATTTTATCGTTCATGTCGTATTAGCTTATATGTTGTCTAAACAACTGTTTATGAGCGCAACCTATAATCACAAACGGATAAAGACTGCGCGAATGATTAAAAAATCGAATTGAAAGGATTAATTGAAAATGTGTGTCAAAGCTTATACAACAGGGGGAGCGCGACGCATCGCGACCGCGCTCAACGCCGGATCTTCCAACAATGGAGACTGGACCACAGGATATTCCTTGTCCTTGAGTTTCTCCTGAACCCATATAAGATAGTCTCCCGGAAGAATCGTCTGGATCAGCATCGCCTTCACTATTTCCGACGGCGAATGGTCATACCGGCAGGCAAGGGCGGCTATCGTATCATTCAGCACGCAATGTTCCGATGCCGGACGCTTTTCCGTGTCCCCGTCGTGGTCACAATCACTGTGTCCGCTTCCGGCAATCACCGAATGACTGGCAATGTGGGCAAATGTAGCATACATGTCGTCACCGTGAAAATGAGGGATGGCGGCGTGAACCAATATCCCGATATTGGCGAGCAATACAATCAGTGCCGACAGTTTTCCTTTCATTGCGTCAATGCTTGTAGCAAAGATATTATTTTTTCTTAATTTTGCAAAGGCAAATTTAATACATAATCATTGCACATGATGTGCAGACCAGACAACAGACAACCGTTATGATAAAAAACATACTGTTTGACATGGGAGGTGTAATATTCCTCCAGAACACGGAAAAGGCATTTCGCCGCTTCGAGGCACAGGGTGTGGACACCGGCAGATATATGGGCGCACACGGACAGAAAGGTATATTTCTTGACCTTGAGGAGGGAAGAATCGATAAAGAGGAGTTCCGCAAAGGTATGTGCGAAATAACGGGACATGAAGTGTCGATGCAGGATGCGGCATACTGCTGGGAAGGTTTCTTCGACGGTGCCCCAGTTGATCGGCTACGCACTCTTCTTGAGCTGAAAAAGGATTATCACCTCGGACTGCTGTCAAACACAAACCCGTTTATGATGGAACTGACCGACAGTCCCCGGCTGAGTGCAGACAAACGCCCAATCTCCGATTATTTCCATTCAATGTTTCTCAGCTACGAACTGAAAGCATACAAACCTGACGAAAAAATCTTCCGCCTTGCGCTTGAACGCGACGGTATTCTCGCCGATGAGACACTTTTCATCGATGATGCCGCAAAAAACATTGAAGGAGCTCGAAGACTGGGCATTCACGGACTCCATGTAGCTACCAACGCAGACTGGCGTCCCGCTCTTACTTCCCTTCTGCGCAACGGGCGATAGGCTCGCTCATCGGGGAGGAATAGCTTCTGGCATAATATTCGCGGAGCAGCTTCTTGAGTTTCTTCACAACTCCTGCATAAGCCGGATCATTGGCGACATTGTGACGCTCTTCCGGATCTTTCTGATAATCAAAAAGCTGATAGCCGATCACCTTGTTTTCATCAAACGGCTGGTAGGTCTTGAACCCTTTTGTCCATTCAACCAGACGATAACGGGGATCGCGGATGGCATATCCGTGTATGTCGTCTTCGAGTTCCTTTGCCTTGCCTTTGAGGTCTGTGTCGCTTGAGATCGTGTAATTCTCCGTTGTGGTGCGGCTATATTGGCTCATGGCGTAATCCTTGATTTTTGCCTTGGGATTTTTCAGTACCGGCACAAGGCTTTTGCCGTCAAGCTGCTGCGGGTGTGCTGTCTTGGTCAGTTCGCAGACTGTAGGGAAAATATCAAGGAACTCAACCATAGAAGCTGATTTGACTCCCTTTTTCATTCCCGGCGCAGACACGATCAGCGGCACACGCGTAGCATTCTCGAAATTCGTCATTTTGTTCCAAAGACCGTGGTCCCCGAGATGATAGCCATGGTCGCCGTAAAGAATCACCACCGTATTGTCGGCAAGACCCTCTTTCTCGAGCGCGTCAAGCACTTTGCCTACCTGCGCGTCAGTATACGAAATGCACGCGTAATATGCATGNAGCAGTCTTTTCTGAGTGTCTTCGTCAAGATGCTTTGTGTCTATATAACTCTCGAAGGGTGGGATATCGGAATACCCCTTAACCTCAAGCGAGTTGTGATAGGCATATTCCACATCATCGCTCGCCATATCCTGGAATTTTGCCACAGGCATTTCATCACGCTCATACATATCCCAATATTTCTTGGGAGCGCAAAACGGCAGATGAGGTTTCTTAAAACCGACTCCAAGAAAAAACGGCTTATCGCCTTCTTTCAGCTTATGCAGCGTCTTGACCGCCTCTTCCGCTATTATTCCGTCAACATAACCGTTGTCGGGAACATCGGCGCATTCCGTAGCGACACGCCCGTTGGCAAGCGCATAGGTGGCACCGGGTGCCTTGACATACGGAAGACTCCATGAAATCGGGTCGTCTTTCACCGCTTTGTCTTTCAGAGGATGATAGACCTTACCCACGCCTACTGTCTCATAACCGTTTTCTTTCAAAGCCTGAGGCATTGTCACGATATCAGGATTGTTTTTTCTGAAAGAACCCATCAGCCACCATACTCCGGTATGATCCGGATTCAGACCGGTCATCAGTGAACTACGGGTAGGTCCGCTCAACGCCACCTGACAATAAGCGTTGCTGAAAGTAGTGCCTCTGGAGGCAAGACGATCCATCGAGGGTGTTTTTGCAAGTTTATCGCCATAGGGTCCGATCCAGGGTTTCATGTCATCAATCGCTATAAGAAGTACATTCGGACGATTGTCGGCATTTTTGTTTTCCGCCGGTTTGGCTGATGCCACGGCAGGTGTAAGAGCAAGTGCGTTCACTCCACACAACAAAAAATTCATTTTTTTTCCGTAAATCATGAGTAAGTTTTAAAGTTTTTGCTAATTTTGCACAAAGATACATTTTTTCTTCAAAATAAAACAAATTTAACCTCATTTTTAACCATGGCGAAACTTAAAACAATTATTTCGACACTCGGCAGA
>NZ_CAJMXD010000306.1:0-3561 GCF_905219685.1 Barnesiella sp. CU968 | reverse complement strand
GTTTTATTCCCATGGAGGCAAAGGATGCCTCGGGATATATGACTCATTACGGCTCGATGTCTCTCAAGGATCTTGTGGCAAAATGCAAGGCGAAAGGACTCAGGGTGGGTGTCTACGACAATCCCCTCTGGATCCACGGTCCGCGTGAGACGAAAATAGAAGGCACTGATTATACTTTCGGCAATCTGTATTACAATGGCTCTGTCGACATCCTGAATCCTTCTGCCGAGAACATGTGGTTCAACTGGGTCGTTGCCGAGAATCCCGGCGCACGCGAATATATCGACGGTTTCTTCAGGCATTATGCGGAGCTGGGCATAGATTATATCCGTATGGACTTCCTGTCGTGGTATGAAGACGGCAAAGATCGCAATATCGGTGTGGTTGGTCATGGATACGGACATGAAAGCTATGCGCGCGCCCTCAACTATATCGCAGAGTCGGCAAAGAAATACGGCATATTCACATCGTTGGTAATGCCCCATCTTTACGGTGATGCTGCGGTTGAGTCAAAATATGGGAACATGGTGCGCATTGTCGCCGATACCGCCGGAGGCGGCTGGTGGCACTGCTCGTCGTGCGACCGTGGAAAGTCATACACCACATGGCCTAACTGCATGAACATGTTCGACGGTTTCACTTACTGGTCTCACATCGCAGGACGCGGCAAGGTGATTCTTGACGGTGACTTTATCCGTCTGAACACCTTCGGCAGCGATGCCGAACGCGAGACAGTGGTGTCGCTCCAGCTCATGGCTGGCGGTCCGGTGACAGTCTCAGACAGACCGTCGACAATCGGCAATCTCGTAAGTTTTTATACAAACACCGAGATGCTGGCGTTGAACGCAGACCGGTTTGTAGGCAAGCCTCTGAGCGACAAGCTTAATGATGCAAACAACCGCATATGGTACGGCACAATGAGCGATGGAAGCCACGTGATCGGATTGTTCAACCGTGATGACAGTGCGGCTTCAATATCAGTCAATCTGTCTGATCTCGGTATTTCCGGAGAGTGGAACATGCGCGACCTCTGGCGCCATGCCGACGAAGGGAAGGCTCCAGCGACCATAACCGCTCAGATTCCAGCTCACGGATGTAAAATTATCAAACTGACCAAATAAGTTGATTGAAAATGAAATATAGCAAACTCGCAGCTGTGCTGGCTGTCGCTTCGGGGATGTGTGTTGTTCCTCAGGATGCATACGGAGCGGAAATCACATCACCCTCTGGAACTGTCAAATTGAAGGCAGATGTGGTCGACAGCGTGCCTGTATATTCTATCGAATACAAGAACAAGAAAGTGGTGCTTCCCTCGAAACTTGGTTTCGAACTTGCCGACGGACCCGATATGATGGACGGCTTCAGGCTCATTGACACATCGGTCTCAAGTTTTGATGAGGTGTGGCAGCCGGTATGGGGTGAAAACAGTCACATCCGTAACAATTACAATGAACTTCTGATGCGTCTCGACCAGCCGGAGCATTACCGCAAAATGAATATACGTTTCCGGGTATATGACGATGGTGTCGGATTCCGTTACGAATTTCCGCAGGAGGGGGTTCTCAATTATTTCATCATAAAGGAGGAACACACTCAGTTCGCCATGAACGGCGACCACACCGCATGGTGGATAGCCGGCGACTACGACACGCAGGAATATGACTATACCGAGTGCCGTCTGTCGGAAATCAGAGGTAAGATGAGCGAGGCGATATGCAGCAACGCGTCGCAGACTCTCTTCTCGCCCACAGGTGTACAGACTGCATTGCAGATGAAGACAGACGACGGTCTTTATATCAATATACATGAAGCGGCGTTGGTGGATTATTCCTGCATGCATCTGAATCTTGATGACAAGAACATGGTGTTTGAATCGTGGCTCACTCCCGATGCGCAGGGAAACAAAGGACATATGCAGTCGCCTTCGCATACGCCCTGGCGTTCGGTCATGATATGCGACAATGCGTGTGATGTGCTTGCCTCCAACCTTATTCTCAATCTGAACGAACCGTGCGCCTACGATGACACATCCTGGATCAAGCCGGTGAAATATGTGGGAGTATGGTGGGAGATGATCGCCGGTCCCAAGGAGTGGAGCTACACATCTGATCTTCCGTCCGTCAAACTCGGCAAACATGACTATGCTTCGGTGAAACCTCACGGCAAACACTCGGCGAACACCGCCAATGTGAAGAAATATATCGACTTCGCAGCAGAACACGGCTTCGACCAGGTGCTTGTGGAGGGGTGGAATGTCGGCTGGGAAGACTGGTTCGGGCATTCGAAGGATTATGTATTCGATTTCCAGACACCTTATCCCGACTTTGACCTCGAAGGACTTAACGCCTACGCTCAGTCCAAAGGTGTGCGCCTGATGATGCACCATGAGACTTCGGCGTCTGTGCGCAATTATGAGAGGCATATGGACAAAGCATACAAGCTGATGAACAAATATGGTTACAATTCCGTGAAGAGCGGGTATGTGGGAAACATGATTCCCCGCGGAGAACATCATTACGGACAATGGCTTGTCAACCACTACCTTTATGCCGTGACCGAAGCCGCAAAACACAAAATCATGGTCAACGCCCATGAAGCCGTGCGTCCCACTGGACTCTGTCGCACATATCCCAACCTGATAGGCAATGAAAGCGCACGCGGAACAGAGTATGAGGCGTTTGCAGGAAACAAGCCGTTCCATACGACAGTTCTTCCGTTCACGCGTCTTCAGGGAGGTCCTATGGATTATACTCCGGGTATATTCGACATGGATATGAAAGAGGTCAATCCCGATGGCAACGGTCATGTCAACAGTACAATTGCCCGCCAGCTTGCATTATATGTCACCATGTACAGTCCTCTTCAGATGGCAGCTGATGTTCCCGAGGTCTACAACCGCCATCTCGACGCATTCCAGTTTATCAAGGATGTGGCGGTAGACTGGGATGAAAGCCGTTATCTGGAGGCGGAGCCCGGTAGATATATCGTGGCGGCACGGAAGGCAAAGGGTGGGGATGACTGGTATGTCGGCTGCACTGCAAACGAAAACGGTCATCAGTCCACAATTTCCCTTGATTTTCTTGACAAGGATAAAAAATACGAGGCGGTTATATATGCCGATGCGCCAGACGCGCATTACGCCTCCAACCCGCATGCATATAAAATCGAGAAGAAAAAGGTGACATCAAAGAGCCGTCTGAAGATGAAGGCTGCTCCGGGCGGTGGCTATGCCATATCCATCAAGCCTATAGACAAGTAATACAGAATAAGGTAAAAAAAGATTGACAGAAAAAGAGACACCGTCGACGGTGTCTCTTTTTCTGTCAATCTTTTTTTGTCAAGAGTGGAATCACTCTTATGTTGTCTCCGGATTCAAATGGAATGAAATTGAACCTCAGGCGTCTGTAAATCTTCACTGCGGCATTTCAATGCCCGGAAGCGTTTACTCTTGAGTCGCATACAGGAAAATTAGGATTATTCGCATAAAAAAATTGATTGTCGTCCCGACAACCAATCTTACGTTAACCTTAAAATCTAATACCATGAAAAACTCAATGCAAA
>NZ_CAJMXD010000305.1:0-3574 GCF_905219685.1 Barnesiella sp. CU968 | reverse complement strand
GGGTAGAATTGGCCAATACCATAGGATGCTCAGAGAGCACAATTAAACGGCGATTGAAAGAATGGAATATCGCTTGGCTCGGTCACCCCAAAACCGGGCACTGGGTGTTTATTGCGGAAATCTGACAACTATTCTGCAAGAAAGTATCGGCTTTAGAAAACATTAACATCTGGGGTCTTGTAGGGTTAGGGATTCATGATTAAATTTGCATATCGTACACTTACGGACACGATCTTTGAAATATTATCAGCGGATTTTCTCAGCTATGCTGGAGACTCTACTTGGAGCGGTTCTGAAAGCGGAGAAAATCATGAAATTCTGACGGTGTAAAAATAGGAATTGCCCAAAAATCGTCAGATGCAAATATTTGATAATCACGGATATAAAAATATAGTGACATACCACACCGGGGTCACAATCAAAAATGGCAAAACGCCGCAAAGCACTGTAATCACTTGATTTTCAGTGCTTTTTTTGGTTTTACCCATCTGCCCGTCCTGCGCAAAATATTGAAACGACGGGTGTGCAAAAAGGCGTTGAGGCAAATCGGTGTTTAGCCTTCTTCCATAGTCGGGATGCGGTCGGATGGTGTCAGTGACCCGCCAACGCCTCTATCCGTTTTCGCAGAGAAAAACAATAAAGTCGAGCTATCAATCATTAGCATCCGTTTTGCATATAAGACAAAAAAACATCCAACTTTGTCTTGTGAGTAAGACAAAGATGCGATGATAAAATCAGAAATTCTCCGAGAGGTGATGCTTGAAAACCGTGAAGAGGTTATGCGTCATGAGGTTATCAAACGAAGAATGTCACTTGACGGGTTTGACCGTCAGGTGTTGGTCGGTGCGCGTCGCGCCGGCAAATCCTATATCCTTTATGGAAAGATTCAGGAACTGATTGCCGCAGGATACTCATGGGATGAGATAGTGTATGTGAACTTTGAGGATGAGGTATGGGAATGAGTGTGGATACGGTTATTAAGATTGCAAAGACAATTACTACCATCAGACTGAAACTCCCATTAAACGACGAAATGATTACTCGTACTATGATGCTGACCCCCGAACATAGGTCATTGAAGCCGCTTTTCGACTATCTGGGCGTTTAGGGTGACGCAATGACGAAGTCTGGAAATAATATCAGGGTAATGTACGTTCTCTGTATATTACAACATATTTGAGTGTTATAATAAGGCAAGACGGATAGACATTAGAAATCTCAATCATAAAATATGAATTTTGAACTAATAATGATTGGTACCGGAAGCGCGTTCCCAAAACATTCATACAATAGCTGCTATGTCATTAAGAGTCATGGTGGACTTATGCTTGTGGATGCCGGAGGTGGTAATGGTATATTCAATGCCATTAATGAATCGGGTATCAAATTATCTGAGATACATCATATTTTCATTACTCATACACATACAGACCATATTCTTGGAGCTGTATGGCTTATCAGGGGTATTATCAATATGAGTAAAGATGGAGAAAGCTGTGGGAGCTTACATATATATGGGAATAGTTCCGTCTGCAATGCGTTGCGGCTTATATGTCAGTTGACTTTTCTTGCTTTAGATTATGAACTTTTTACAAAAAACATCGAATTAGTGGAAATTTCTGATGAATCTTCATTGGCTATAAACGACACTCTTATAGAATGTTTCGATGTCTNTTCCAAAAATGTCGTTCAGACCGGATTTAGGATGACTTTTGGCTGCGGAGAAAAACTGGTTTGTTTGGGTGATGAATCTTTGACCGAGGATAATCTCAGAAAAATTCAAGGTTGTGACACCCTAATCTGCGGCGCTTTCTGCCGGTATGAAGATAAGGATACATACAAGCCATACGAGAAACATCATCATACGGTGCGTGATGTGGCTATTTTAGCAGAAAAGGCAAAGGTGAAAAATTTGGTTCTGGTACATTCCGAGGATGATAATTTGGAAAAACGACAAGGGCTTTACAAGACTGAGGCTTCAAAATATTATAGTGGTAATGTTTTCATCCCTGTTGATGGCGAAAGGTTGGTTTTCTGAAATTATTGTTTATTTCCTTTGGCAAGATTGGCTCTTATTCGGCTTAGGCTTACTTGTGTTATACCCAAATATGAGGCAATACACCCCAAAGGCAGACGCTGTAATAGTTCCGACTGGGTATCCACAAAGTCTTGATAACGCTCTGTCGCAGTTGCAAGTAACAGGGTTATAACTCGAATTTCAGCATCAAGAAGTTCGGTCTCGGCAAATCTGCGGCCCCAATTGGCAATGTTTATATCCGCCAGGTAAAGCTGGCTTAATACTTCCTTTTTGATAACATAGAGAGTGGAATCCTCCATTAGTTCCATAGTCTCATAGTCTGGTTCATTCCTCACATACCCCATCATTGATACAATAGTTGCACCCTCCTTGCCAACCCAAAATGTCACTTCCTTGCCGTCAACAAGTGCGAATGCCCGCACTATGCCTTTGGCTATAAAGTAAACATCCCGCTCAATCTTACCTATTTCAAGTACATGATGGCCTTTGGGATAATGAACAAGTTCCATTGACCGACAAAGAAGAGCCAATGATTCATCAGGGAGTATATGTCTGCGGTCAATAATTTCTTTTATATCCATACTGGCTGCAAAGTTAACAATAATCCTATAAGCAGGCATTATTTATCAAATGTAAAATTTTAGATGATCCCAAGCTAGTAACTTTGCACTCAAAATATTGAGTTATGATAACGCGATTGATAAATATCTTACTTCCTGATTCAGCCGGGAACCGAAGATTTGACATTTCCTTGCTTTTGTCGAGGCTCTTATTCGGGATGCTCTTTATGATGCACGGACTGACCAAGATTAACGATTTCGGGCAAATGGCACTGGCATTTCCTGATCCATTGGGTGTCGGCAGCGAAATCTCCTTAATACTTGCCATATTTGGTGAAGTGTTTTGTTCGGTCTTGTTGATATTTGGATTACTAACACGTCTGGCGCTCATCCCTATGATATTCACGATGTGCATTGCATTTTTTGTGATTCATGCCGGAGACCCGTTTTCAGCAAAAGAGCTGTCTTTTATTTATTTGGCAACATTTATCATAATATGGGTATCCGGTGCCGGAAAATATTCGTTGGACTATATGATAAGAGCCAAACTGATAAAATCTTTAAACAAAAATAAAAAATGAATTGGATATTACTGTTTCTTGCCGGATTGTTTGAGGTTAGCCTCGCATTCTGTCTGGGAAAAACCAAGGTAACAACCGGAACAGAGTTTTATTTATGGGGTACCGGTTTTCTTTTGTCCACAGTGCTTAGCATGTACCTACTTGCGAAGGCCATTCAGACCTTGCCGATAGGTACGGCATACGCGGTATGGACAGGAATCGGTGCAGTCGGTACGGTAATTATAGGCATCTTGTTTTTCAAAGAGCCGGCCACACCCTTGCGGTTGTTTTTTATCTTTACTCTTATTGCATCAATTATCGGACTAAAGCTCGTGACAAACTAAGAAACTGTTTAAATTTAATTCGAAATTTTTTATATAGTGAATCTTGTGGCTTCCTTGAGGTCTTTTATGGTT
>NZ_CAJMXD010000304.1:0-3603 GCF_905219685.1 Barnesiella sp. CU968 | reverse complement strand
ATATCGGTTCCCGACATCCTTCGCCAGTATGCGTCGGGCGACGCCCAGCTCGCCCAGATCAACGCCGCCATCAAGAAAGCCGAGGCAGACGGCGGCAAGGGCAGTGACAAGGATTTCGTGTCGCGCGTGGCTTCCTACATACAGCCCGGTGTCATGGCAAGCCTTTTCGTACGTGAAGGCGAATACATGGGTAATCTGAAATCAAACGCTTCCAACGAAGAGGTGACTTCCGCTTTGGAGAAGCAGGTAGACAGTCAGGTAGACGCTGCGTTCAACATATTCCGCACTCGTATCGACCAGTTCGGAGTCGTGGCTCCAAACATCCAGAAGCTTCAGGACAAGAACGGTCAGATCCTTCTTGAGCTTCCCGGTGTAAAAGAACCGGAACGTGTTACCGAACTTCTGAAATCAAGCGC
This sequence comes from Barnesiella sp. CU968, assembly GCF_905219685.1. Lineage (NCBI taxonomy): Bacteria > Pseudomonadati > Bacteroidota > Bacteroidia > Bacteroidales > Barnesiellaceae > Barnesiella > Barnesiella sp. CU968. The sequence continues at coordinate 3,187 of NZ_CAJMXD010000304.1, read as the reverse complement.
AAACCTCGAGTTTTTCGAAGTTTACAACTATAATGAGATTCTTGGTGATCTCCAGCGCTTCGCCGCCGCTTTCGCACAGCAAGACACTGTAAACCACCTCAATGTAATTGAACTCCTCGGCGGTCCGCAGCGTGCCGGTTCTCCGATTGTGGGTATGGTGACTCCCGCCAACAAGAACCTTGTTGACTCTGTGATGAACACAGAGCTTGCAAAGCGCACTCTTCCGTCAGACCTATCTCTGATGTGGTCTGTGAAGCAGGCTGAGTTCCCTGTGACAGACGCCAACGGAAACGTTGTCAAGAAAGACAACGGCGACGACAAGACAGTAGGTTACTGGGAGCTTATCGCGCTAAAGGGTGATGCTGTGCTTGAAGGTGATGCCGTCACATCGGCTTCTTCGGAATATGACAACATGCAGGGTAACATGGTCAACATGAAGATGAACGACCGCGGAGCGCAGGAATGGGCTACCATCACCCGCAACAACATCGGTCGCCCCATCGCCATTGTGCTTGACGAGCATGTATATTCATTCCCCAATGTCAACAATGAGATCACGGGCGGAAGCTCTCAGATCACAGGTAACTTCACACCGGAAGAGGCAAATGACCTTGCAAACGTGCTGAAGTCCGGAAAAATGTCGGCGAAGGTGAATGTTGTCAGCAACAACGTGATCGGTCCGAGTCTCGGTGCGGAGGCAATCCAGATGGGTTTCATCTCCTTCATCGTGGCGATTATCCTTCTCATGATTCTCATGGTGGCATACTATGGCTGGATTCCCGGTCTTGTAGCTAATGTGGGCCTTATCCTCAACCTCTTCTTCACACTCGGTATCCTCGCATCGCTTCAGGCAGTGCTCACGCTTTCCGGTATAGCCGGTATCGTGCTTGCTCTCGGTATGGCGGTCGATGCCAACGTTCTTATCTTCGAACGCACCAAGGAAGAGCTCAAGAGCGGCAAGAAACTCCGTCAGGCTATTGCCGAGGGTTATGGCAATGCCTTCTCGGCGATCTTTGACTCCAACCTTACTTCGGTCATCACCGGTGTGATTCTTCTCTATTTCGGTTCCGGTCCCATCAAGGGCTTTGCAACCACTTTGATTATCGGTATCGTCTGCTCGTTCTTCACGGCAGTGTTCCTTACCCGCATCGCATTCGACCTTATCACCAAGAACGGCCGTTGCGCGAACATGACATTCACCACAGCTCTCAGCCGCAACTTCCTTACCAGTCCGAAGGTCAACTTCATGGGCAAGTCGAAGGCTGCTGCCGCAGTGTGGATCGCGCTGATTGTCGTCAGCATCGCTTCGCTTGCGATCCGGGGCATGAACCAGGGTATCGATTTCTCAGGCGGTCGCAACTATGTGGTGCAGTTTGAGAAAGATGTAGACCGTCAGGCAGTGCAGGAAAAGCTTCTCGACCTCTTCCAGACAAAGGCAAACGATCCTACTGTCTCGGTAGCCGTGATCAATATCGACAATCCTTCCAAGCTTCGCATCTCCACAAACTATAAGATCGCCGAGGAGTCGGAAGGCATCGAGAACGAGGTGGCTTCCATACTTTACGAGGGTCTTAAAGACGAGCTTACTGTAAACGGACAGACAATGAGTCTGGATGCTTTCTCCGTGTCTGATGAAAGCCACGGTATCATCTCGATTCAGAAGGTAGGTCCTTCAGTTGCCGACGACATGAAACGCGACGCGGCGTGGGCATTGGGAATTGCGGTTGTCTGCATGTTCCTTTACATCCTTCTCCGTTTCCGCAACATCGCCTTCTCGGTCGGTGCCGTATGTGCGGTGGCACTCACAGCGTTCCTCATCGTAGGTTTCTACTCCATCTGCTGGGGCTTCCTTCCCTTCTCGATGGAGATCGACCAGTCGTTTATCGCTGCCGTGCTTACAATCATCGGTTATCAGATCAATGACACAGTGGTTGTGTTCGACCGTGTGCGCGAGATGATCGGCATCTATCCGAAAGAGGATCGCTTCAAGACATTCAACAAGTCTCTGAACCAGACATTGGGACGTACGGTGATGACATCGTTCTCCACTCTGCTGGTGCTCCTCTGCATCTTCTTCCTCGGTGGCGACACAATCCGTTCGTTCACATTCGCCATGATCTTCGGTGTGGTTGTCGGTACATTCTGCTCTCTTTTCTGCGCAGCTCCGATAGCTTATTCAATCATGGCTCGCAACAGCAAAAAGAACGGCAGCGTTGCAGAAGCCGATGGCAAGCCCGCCCTCGAAGGCAACCGTCGTTTCAAATAAACCTGCTTCCGAATATATCCACTCAAGTGGAAAATGTTAAAAAGAAAGGGAATCATGCGATTCCCTTTCTTTTTAACATTTTATTCGCAACCAACTGATGTTTGGCGCGGTTATATTGTCACAGGCGTGTCAATCAATCCTCGCCTGCATATCGCTATGAAAACGATGGTAGGAACACTTGCAGTAATTATCATAATGTCATTGTCGTCAACGGCGGCATATGCCCGTAACAATGTTAAAAGCATAACGGCGGAAGATCTGGTGACAAAGGTCTACGGCGCTTTGTCGCCGGAATGCTCGAAAGCAGAGCTCCTCGGAGGATGCGTGTCTGAATTCAATCTCTCACCGTCGGAGGAGGACAACGGCATGTGGCTCGACAGTTCTGAGGGGTATTGTCTCAGCTATTATGGAATGATTGTGCCGCAAGTCTCCGCCATCGCCTCCATAGAGCGTGATTCCGTGGCGAATTTCGGCTTCTTTTTCCTCTTCCCTTATACAATATCAAACAGGGAGGACATGAACCGCAGACAGGCTGAATTTTGCGGATGTCTCCTTCAGGAGATGAAAGACATAGGCATGACGCTTGCGGTGATCTCAGGCTCGGACTCTCTTTTCGAGCTGGCGGGCGACTACATGGGAAACTATGTGACGGTGCGTCTCACAGATGAGGGTGCCGGAGCGTCGGGCAGATACGTTCTCTGTCTTTATGTGGAGCCTGACGGCTTTACCCCTGCCGATGACTTTGCCGCCATTTGAATAATAAACACCCCGAAGGTCTGTGTGACCGCCGGGGTGTTTTCTTCACATATAATAATTTTAAACTATAGTTATTTAAACGTTAATTTTTTAACTATATTGTCGCGAAGGTTATTTTTTTGCAGTCTTTGAGAGAAGATGTTTCACTGCTCCTGCGAGCTGTGC
>NZ_CAJMXD010000303.1:0-3618 GCF_905219685.1 Barnesiella sp. CU968 | reverse complement strand
AGCCCCGTTTCCTGAATTATACGTCATCACAAGGGAAAGTGATGCTTTACCGCCTCAAAGGCTCCGATGACACCGGATCTGGAGTGGATGAGACAATCCGAGATGACGAACCGGTGGTTGTCGACGGGCGCGATATAATAGTTCCCGCCGGAGGAGTTGTCTACGACCTCAACGGACGCCGCGTCTCCGGCATCGGACTCCAGCCGGGAATATATGTCGCGGTAAAGGCGAACGGCGAGGCTGTCAAGGTCTATATCCGCTGAAACCGCCGGCAGTAGCCGGCTGAGCATACAATTTCAGCGAAGGGGTTGCCGCCCCTTGAAATTCGATAATTATTTAAAAGAAATAGATTCCCCATATGCTTTATAGCAGATGGGGAATTTTTGTTGCTAAAATATTTGTGGAATTGGGGAATAAGATGTTATTTTGCCAAACAATCTTCAGATTGACAAATACCAAAAAACACAATAACAACCTTCGTTATGTTACAGGAAACGAATGTAAAGACCATCGACAAGGTGGTGATTCGCTTTGCCGGCGACTCAGGCGACGGCATGCAGCTTGCGGGAAATATCTTTTCCAACATTTCCGCCGGAGAAGGAAACCAGATCTCCACGTTCCCGGATTATCCGGCAGAGATCCGCGCGCCCCAGGGTTCGCTGAGCGGAGTGTCGGGCTATCAGGTGAGTGTGGGTAAGGATGTGCACACCCCCGGCGACCAGGCTGATGTGCTTGTCGCGATGAATCCCGCCGCCCTCAAGACCAATCTCCGCTATCTCAAGCCAGATGGGATCATCGTATGCGACGGAGACTCGTTCACCGAGCAGAATCTCAAAAAGGCGGAATATTCCACAGCGGATCCGGTAGCCGAACTCGGCATCAATCCGGCGCGGATCATGCTCGTGCCGATGACCACGCTTCTTAAGTCCACACTTGCCGATTCCGGTCTTGACCAGAAAGGTATGATGAAGTGCAAGAACATGCTTGCACTGGGCATCATCTGCTGGCTGTTTGACCGTCCGGTAGAGGGCGTGCTCAAAAAACTTCAGGCAAAATTCGCCAAGAAGCCGGCAGTATACGAAGCTAACGCAAAGGTTGTGAAAGCCGGATGGGATTATGGTCACAACACGCACAGCTCCATGCCTGTATACCGCATCGAGACAGCTTCGGCGGAGAAAGGCACCTATATAGACGTTACCGGAAACACCGCTACCGCCTGGGGGCTTATAATGGCATCCGAGAAGAGCGGACATCCTCTTTTCCTGGGTTCTTATCCTATTACCCCCGCCACCGACATACTCCACGAGCTTGCCAAACGCAAAGACCTCGGTGTCAAGGCATGTCAGATGGAAGATGAGATTGCCGGCGTATGTTCCGCAATAGGAGCGTCATATGCCGGTCACCTCGCGGTGACATCCACGTCAGGTCCCGGTCTTGCGTTGAAATCGGAGGCTATCGGACTTGCCGTCATGGCAGAGCTTCCGCTTGTGGTTATCGATGTTCAGCGCGGAGGTCCCTCAACAGGTCTTCCTACCAAAACAGAGCAGACCGACCTCATGCAGGCTCTTTACGGCCGCAACGGCGAGTCGCCTCTCTGTGTGCTATCGGCGGTCAGTCCTACCGACTGCTTCGAGATGGCGTTTCAGGCATGTCGCATAGCCATTGAACACATGACCCCCGTCATTCTTCTTACCGACGCCTTTATCGGCAACGGTTCATCGGCGTGGCGTGTGCCCGAGAAAGACGATTATCCGGAAATCAAGGTGCCGCTCGTATCTGCGGAACGTCTGGAACAAGGCTGGAAACCGTATGACCGCGACAACGACACGCTGGTGAGATACTGGTCAATTCCCGGCATGGAAAAAGGCATGCACCGTGTGGGCGGTCTTGAGAAAGATTACGACACATCTGTCATCTCGACAGATGCCAGGAACCACGCACGTATGGTAGAGACACGTCGGGAGAAAGTGGCGCGTATAGCACGCGACATACCCAGGATGCAGCCGATGTTCGATGAGGATGCCGACACTATCCTTCTCGGCTGGGGAGGCACATACGGTCATCTGCTGACAGCAGCCACAGAACTCAACGCCTCCGGCCGCAAGGTCGCCTTCTGGCAATTCCGCTATATCAATCCTCTGCCCGAGAACGCGATAGAGGTTCTTTCGAAATACAAACGCATCATTGTAGCCGAGCTCAACACGGGTATGTTCGCAGACTATCTGCAGATGCATCTGCCCGGCAAAGAGGTTCTCCGCATCAACAAGATCGAAGGACAGCCCTTCCTCGTAAGCGAGGTGGTGGAAGGAGTGATCTCGCATATGGAAAACAGATAACGGAAGTATAACCCAATCAAAAACTCTAACAATGGAAGAGACAAAGACCACGGGCTATACGCCCGCCGATTATAAGAACAGCCAGAACGCCCGCTGGTGTCCCGGCTGCGGAGACCATGCCATTCTCAATGTGCTTCACAAAGCGATGGCGGTGATAGGAGTCGCTCCCAAAGACACAGCCGTAATATCAGGTATCGGTTGCTCCTCGCGTCTTCCCTATTATATGAACACATACGGCATGCATACCATCCATGGTCGTGCGGCTGCAATCGCAACCGGTGTCAAGACCGCCAACCCTGAGCTTACAGTATGGCAGATATCAGGCGACGGCGACGGACTCGCCATCGGCGGCAATCACTTCATTCATGCAGTGCGCCGCAATGTGGATATCAACATGCTTCTTTTCAACAACAAGATATACGGTCTTACCAAAGGACAGTATTCACCGACATCCGACCGCGGGGCTGTGACGAAATCGAGTCCTTACGGCACTGTCGAGGATCCCTTCATTCCCGCAGAATTGTGTTTCGGCGCGAGGGGTAACTTCTTTGCCCGCGGCATAGACATCACACTCGACATCACACGCGACTGCATGGTTGCCGCTGCACGTCACAAGGGTGCGGCTGTCGTTGAGGTTCTTCAGAACTGCGTGATATTCAACAACGGCGTGCATTCATATTTTACGGACAAAGATCAGCGAGCCGACCATACTATTCTTCTACGTCACGGCGAGAAGATGCTTTTCGGAAAGAATATGGACAAAGGTCTGGTCCAGGACGGTTTCGGACTGAAGGCGGTTACAGTGGGTGAAGACGGCTATACAATCGAGGATGTGCTGGTGCATGACGCTCATTGCGAGCAGAACTTCCTGCAGCAGCAACTCGCTATGATGGACGGACACGAGCTCCCTGTGGCACTGGGTGTCATCCGCGACTATCAGGCGCCTTCGTATGAGACGGAGGTCGAGCGTCAGGTCGCAGAGGTCAGTGAGAAGAAAGGTTTCACCTCTCTGCGCGACATGATACTAAAGACCTGCGAAAGCTGGACAATAGAATAATACAGAGTGAATATTCCGGTTCCTGTAAACCGGAGCAATGATAAATTTGCTTTTGTGTATAAAATCATGCACAAAAGCAAATTTTTTGTGCACATTTTAATGAAAAATTTCCATAATTGAAATATTTTGATTTACTTTGCACTCTGAAATAAAGAAAAATAAGAAAAATTATTAACATCTAAAAAATCTTATTGATATGTCAGACATTGAAAAAAGAGTAAAAGA
>NZ_CAJMXD010000302.1:0-3621 GCF_905219685.1 Barnesiella sp. CU968 | reverse complement strand
CAGCTGTTCTGCCTTTTCCTTAATGTCATAAGCACCGGAATGCCCGCATGGCGTGCGTCAAAGGTCAACCCGGCTGAAGCTATTTCCGGTAAAAACGATTGAATCATGAAAAGAAATCTTTTGACTCAGATAAAAAACGAATGGCGCGACAACCTTTGGCTCGTGATCGAGCTGGCTATCGTGGCTGTCGCGATATGGGCGCTTTCGTTCACCCTTTACGACACTTTGCGCCCTAAGTTCGATGACAAGGGATATGACATCGACAATGTATATAAAATCACGCTGAAAAGTCTCGGAAAAGACAGTCCGGAATATGTGGATATGGGTGATCGGACGGAAACCGCCAACCTCGATGACGGAAAAACCCTGATGGCACGCATTCGCAAGTCTCCCTACGTCGAGATTGCGGCGTTCTCGAACAACGCCCTCCCCTATCAGTTCAGCTACGCCGGGAATCAGCTTGATGTGCAGGACAAGGGTGACTCGGTGTTTTATATGGGCAATCTGCGCATGGCAAGTCCGGAGATCGCAGGTGTGCTCAGAATCAGAAGCACACAGAACCTGTCGCTGAAAGATCTTGAGGAAATCCTGCGCCGCGGAGACCTGCTTGTATCTACTGCTCCGGATTACAGTTACGGCGGCGTCAAGGATCTGAAGGATCTCGTCGGCGGACGCGTCATGCCTTACGACACACTTCACACACGCCGCATAGGAGGTGTCATCAAGTCCATAAAACGCAACGAATATGAGCAGAAGACCGGCACCATCATTTTCCCGATTGACGAGTCCGACTACAAGCGTCTTGCATATTGCTCGGAGATCGCGGTGAGGGTAAAGCCGGGAACGGGNAAAAAATTCGAAGAGGAGTTCTATTCCGACAAGAGCATGAGACAGCTCAGAAACAGATATCTCACAGACCTGAGCCGCATGGAAGATGTCAGAGCCGCCAACCAGCACTACAGCGATTCCATGGTGCGTCTGTGGAGCGCGGGAATAGTTTTCCTTCTGGTCATAATATTCCTCGGACTGCTCGGCACGTTCTGGTTCCGCATCCGCCAGCGTTCCGGGGAAATCGCCCTGCGCAAGACATGCGGCGCGACTTCCGCCGACATTTTCCGCAGAATAATAGGCGAGGGAATGATCCTTCTCTCCATAGCGCTCATACCTGCCTTGATAGCAGGCGCGGCAATATACCGGTTCATAATCATCGAAAAAGGATTCCCCTTCGATGAATACAAATATGTGATAGCTCTGTCTTTCCTGATCATGGCGGTCATCATGGCGGCTATGATTGTGGCTGGAACAGTATTCCCCGCCCGCAAAGCGATGAAGACAGAACCGGCGATAGCCCTCAAGGAGGAATAGCCGGAATGTGTAAAAAACATATCCAGAAATAAATGAGATTCCGACAATTTTTCTTATACGCAGCTCTTCTGGTTTCCGCGCCCATGTCAGGCGCGGAAACGGAGGAGTTATATCTTTCGCTCGACGAGACAATCTCCCGCGCACGGACAAGCAGCGTGGATGCCGCAGTGGCACTCGATGAACTCAAGACCTCATATTGGGAATACCGTTCCTACCGCGCGGAACTTCTGCCTGAGGTCAATTTCTCCGCCACTGTTCCCGCCTATCACAGACAGTATTCACCTTACATGAACGAATCGGGCAGCTACAGTTTCGTGCGCAACAATTACCTCCAGATGAACGGCGAGGTGTCGCTGAGCCAGAACATATGGCTCACGGGGGGAAAAATAGCGCTGAACACTTCACTCGATTTTTTCCGTCAGCTCGAAGGAGACAAATACAACCGCTTCATGTCAATACCTGTGGCTCTCACTCTGACACAACCCGTGTTCGGGGTAAACGGCATAAAATGGGACAGACGCATAGAACCGGTCAGATACACCGAAGCAAAGGCGGCATACCTCAGCGCGTCGGAAGATGTGGCGATCAAGGCGATTGCATATTATTTCCAGCTCCTTATGGCTGACGAGAACATGACAATAGCCTCGCAGAACCTTGAAAACGCCCGGAAACTTTACGAAGTGGCGAAAGAAAAACGGGAAATGGGACGCATCAGCGGCAATGACCTCCTGCAGATGGAACTCAACCTGCTCAACGCCGAATCAGAACTTACCGACTGCGAGAGCAGCCGGAAAAGCTGCATGTTTCAGCTGCGCACGCTCCTCGACCTCGGTGAGAACACGAACATAATACCCCTGACTCCATCTGCCCTCCCTGCGGCAGACATCAGCTATGAGGACGCTTTGCAGAAAGCACTCGAACGCAACAAACTCGCGGCAAGCATCAGACGGCGCCAGCTGGAGGCGGATTATGAAGTGGCGAAGGCGAAGGGCAACCTGCGCCAGATATCGCTTTTCGCCCAGATCGGTTATACAGGCACGGACAGACGCTTCGGTGGCGCATATTCATCTCTCAAAGACAACCAGGTGGTGGAGATAGGTTTCGAGATACCGATTCTTGACTGGGGACGCCGCCGGGGAAAAGTAAAGGTGGCGGAAAGCAACCGCAAGGTCATGGAAAGCAGGCTGCGACAGGAGAGAGCGGATTTCTCCCAGAATCTGTTCATTCTCGTGGAGCGTTACCGCAATCAGATGCGGCAACTTGAAATCAGCCGACGCGCGGATGAAATCGCGGCACGCCGATACGCCGCGAATGTCGAGACTTTCATGATCGGCAAAATATCCACCCTCGACCTCAATGATTCACGCGTAAGCAAAGACGAGGCGCGGCGGGAATATATCAACGAACTGTACCTGTTCTGGAACTATTACTATCAGATACGCAGTCTGACCCTTTGGGATTTCTCTGCGGGATCGGGCATCGACGCGGATTTCGAACGCGACATCCGCAACCGGTGACCACAGGAATTCTGTTGTGTTATCCCGAAAAAAATACTAAATTCGCATTATGATCCTAATTGTTGACGATGACAAGGCAATAAGGCAGTCTCTTGCCCTTGTCCTGAAGCGCAAGGGTTACGAGACCGCGCTCGCCGGTAATCCGGACGAGGCCCTCGGCATGCTGCGCAAACATAAGTTCCGCCTGGTGATCATGGATATGAACTATTCCCTTTCAACCACCGGCGAAGAGGGAATACATCTCCTGCGCCAGACAAAAATCTTCCAGCCTGACACACCTGTAATTCTTATAACCGCCTGGGGCAGCATCGAACTTGCTGTGGAAGGGATGAGATTCGGTGCTTTCGACTTCATAACCAAACCCTGGAACAACCACCTTCTTCTGCAGAGAATAGAGACGGCACTGAGCCTGTCTTCCCCGGCTACGGATTCTGACCGGAATCCGGCGGATTTCGACAGGTGCGGTTTTATCGGTGAGAACCCCAGGGTAAAGGAGCTGCTGAAGACTGTGGAAAGAATAGCCCCGACCGACGCACCGGTGCTCGTGCTCGGCGAGAACGGCACCGGGAAAGAGCTTATCGCCAACGCCATCCACAAAAACAGCCGCCGTAAAAACGCTCCTTTCGTTATGGTGAACCTCGGTGGAATCTCCACTTCCCTTTTCNAAAGCGAGATGTTCGNTCACTCAAAGGGTGCATACACAGGTGCTGTCTCCGAACGCAAGGGCAGATTCGCACTT
>NZ_CAJMXD010000301.1:0-3669 GCF_905219685.1 Barnesiella sp. CU968 | reverse complement strand
ATCAGATTCTCTCAATGAACCTCGAAATTGAATTCAAACAGTTTCTAAGGTTTGATTTCGTTGATTTCTGCGACTGAAAGTCCGGACACTTTGGATATTGCATCTTCGTCGAGTCCCAACGCTTTCATATTCAGGACCATTCTGACAAGTTCCACACGTTTTCCTTCAGTCATCCCTTCAGCTCTTCCTTCAGCTCTTCCTTCAACTCTTCCTTCAGCTCTTCCTTCAGCTCTTCCTTCAGCTCTTCCTTCAACCAGACCTTGTGCGCGACCTTCTGTCAAACCCTGTGCGCGACCTTCAGTCAGTCCCTGTGCGCGACCTTCAGTCAGTCCCTTTTCCCAACCCTCTTCGGCGGTTTTTTCAAACGCACTCAACAGGACGCGGTAACTGTTAAGCGAGGATTCATAATCGCGCCTCTCGGCACGGCTCATGGAGCCGACATCGGCGACTACCTCAAAATCAGCCCACATGTCGCTCACTTCCTTGTAAGGTATTTCTTTTAGTCTGTCCATGTTCTTAAGAATATAAATCCAACGTTCAAAATTTGTGTCACATTCCTCCTCAAGCTTGTCCATGGCATTGAGGTCTATAAATATCATACGGAATTTATCAGAGAATAGTTCATTTGTCTTCATGTCCATAAGCCCGACATCTCTGCGCAGAAGCTTCTCGTTTCTGGACACGTTGAATTCCATCAATACTATGATATACACGGGTATTAGCCTGAAATTCCAGTCGCGACCCTGTTCTCCCTGTGTCGCTATCAACGAGGATTCATAATAGATACACCTGTCCTTGAAGTTGCCTTCGTCCTTGCGCTGCATCTCTACGATAAATTCCTCTCCGCTGTCAGACCGGCACAAGACATCGTAAAGTATGGTACGGTCGTCATAGGAGCGCGGCACCCGCTCTTTATCCATGAATTCAAGTTCTTTTATCTGACGTTCTCCTTTGAGTATCTCGTTGAGGAGAGAAATCAGAAATCCTTTGGTCTCTTCTCGTCCGAAAAGATACTTGAAACCGAAGTCGGTGTGTGGGTTGATGAATCTCGCTGATATCATAGACAGTTTTTTAATTTGGTTTTCAAAGATAATAATTTATTATGATTATACAAAATTTGTACTTGCGTGGTTCTCAAACTTTTATTTTGCCGCCGACCGTTTGACGGTTAATAAAATCACAAATCATTATTAAACCATGACATTTGTATCAAGTGGTTGTCTGTAGTTGTAAGAGATTGGAGTATTTTAACCTCTAACCACTTATAACCACTGGAAAACCACTTCTATATTTCCCAAAGAAATGGTTGATAATCCTATAAAGTGGTTGTTACTGGTTGTTTGTGGTTGGTGAATCCAAATCTTTGGCTATCTTTTTTATAACCGACAATTCCACTGCGGAGAAATCAGACTTGTCATAGACATTCATCAAATACACCCTGCCTTTCATCTCGGCTGTTACAATGGTATAGGTTATTACCCTTGCTCCTCCTGATTTCCCTCGTCCTTTTGATGCAATCGCCATACGTATCTTGCGTATGCCGGGACTGAGTTCCACGCCTTGAAATGGATTTTCTTTCAGAGAAAGAACCAAATCCTTCAAATCGCTTTTGAACGATCTGTACCGTTTTTGCAGAGCCTTTGCCTGACTCTCAAATTCAGATGTTGTGGAAATTTCAAAGCTCATCTATAAACGCCATTGCCGATTTAGTCGGTATTTCTCCAGACTCCATCTGTTTTACCTGCATCCAACTACGCCTGATACTTTCAGCCATCTCGTCCACCTGTCGCTGTTGCTGTGGCGAAAGGGATAAATCCTCACTTCCTACGCTAACAAGGGCGTAGAGTGCATTTTTTCGGCGAATAAGTACGCGCTCACCCTCGGCTGCCCGGTCAAAAGATGCAGACAGATTATTCCGATAATCTCTTACTGATAACACTTCCATATCTCAATTTATTTAATTCTATACAAATATACCTACTTTTCAACAATATAACAAATTTGTGTACAAAAAAGTGTACACAAATCTAATCAATCCTATAAAGTAGTTGTTACTGGTTGTTTGTGGTTGGAGAAAACCGGTTTGTCAGATGAATAGTGATTCTGGATTGCCGGAACCATTCAGAAACATACAGAAGTAAATAGGTAGGTAAAGTATCTTACCTACAGACTCTATCTTGCCATCATTGGAAAGGACAATGCCTTCCTTTATATTGTAATCGGGAATATTGACAAAGCGATCTAATGCAGCATGACGTTTATAATCCTTGCCCGATTTTACTTCGATAGGTAACACATCAAGATTCTGAAAATCGTCAATGAGAAAATCTACTTCTCCTTTGCTTTTATTATCATAATAAAATAATCTTTTTCCAAGTGAAGCCAATTCGCATGCCACCGCGCATTCATATAATGAACCGAGATTTATGCTTGGAATGTCGTCTAAAACAGGTTTGATATTATTCTGATACAGTATCCCTGATAATATCCCCGGATCATTAAGATAGAGTTTCAAGAGGTTTTTAGCTTCCGTCTCTATCAATGGGAATTTCGGATTGGAAATAGCTTTTACCTCTATTGTAATACCGGAACTTACGAGATAGTCTATTTCCTCAACGTAATCAGAAGCTCTTTTCCCCTTTTTATGCTCTATCTCGTTAAACACCAACCTTTTCTTCTTATTTTCCATATTGGAAGGGACAAGATCATAAATCCGTTTTATCTTCAGACGGTTCTCTTCGTCATATTTAGAAGCACCAATACCATATAGGGTATGTATATTATCCTGTACCTTTCTTATCTCCATTATATTATGGGTTTCAAGATAGGTATTGACAGCATCGGGCATTCCTCCGACAAAAAGGTATCTCTTAAAAAGGCTCAGAAGCTTTTCATGCATGGAAGAGGAAAGGGATTTCCGTTCATTGAAATGACATCTCAGACTATTGATTGCCTCAATGCCGAAACCGTTGGCAATGAGAAACTCCTCAAAATCTATAGGATACATTTGATGTATCTCTATACTTCCGAGAGGTATTGAGGTTGTTGCCTTTAATGTAACCCCCAGAAGCGAACCGCTTATGGCATATCTGAAACGATTTTCCGCCTTGAGAAATTTAATGAGGGTGAGCAGATGAGGATATTGCTGGATTTCATCCAGAAAAACCAAGGTGTCTTTATTGTTGCCCATTCTGTCACCGGCGATAGAACTTAGCGAGAGATAGAAATCATCAGTGGTACGGACATTTTGAAAAATTCGTGGACCTTCGAAATCTTCTATCAAATTTATTTCAATAAGGTTCTTGAACAGTCGGGAGCCTGTATGACGGATGATATATGATTTCCCTATCTGGCGCGCTCCACTGACCACAAGCACCTTACTGTCCGGATTCTCCAAGTTCCTCTTGACCGCTGATTCTATTTTTCTATATAACATAACACAACATCAATTATATCACATATGCAAAAATACACTTTTTCTTTAAAAGAAACAATTCAAAACAACACTTTTCCTAAAATATAATCAAATAAAAACACACTTTTCCCAATTTATGAGATATTAAAAAATACACTTTTTCAAACTGTGGTAATTACTTATCTCTAAATTATTACGTATGAGAAAATTGTTTTTAATCTTGATGACGCTGATAGTCAGCGGTCTTGCCGTTT
>NZ_CAJMXD010000300.1:0-3671 GCF_905219685.1 Barnesiella sp. CU968 | reverse complement strand
AATGTCTTTCCCGCTCTCTGATTACGAAGTTTCACAGGTAAATCTTTAGGTATGCGTTGAGTAACATCCGGCACAATAGCATTATCTTCTATTCCGAAATCAATCACACCGCCTTGAGCGTTGGCAAAAGCAACACAATCTTTGGCAATTTCTTTAAAATCTGCTTTCGGTCCATATATTGCCCGTAAGGACTTCCTGTCGTACAAACTGTTTTCTATCATTATGAATGCAAATTTACGAAAATTTCCTGACATACAGATTACGAAGAATCAGATACTTACATATCTGACGGAATTATTCAATTCAGAACTGCGAGAGGCGCGACGGCTCGACTTTGGCAGTCGCAAGCGAGACAGTGCGGGTATTGGGCAATGCGGTCAGTGGCGTTTGGATCGAGTCCGGCACTCCCGTTGACCGCATTGCCTGAATTGAAGAGTCGGCTAAACACCGACTTCGAGTACCTGACCGGTGAACCCTTCGGGAGCAGACTCACCTCCTCTTGCTATGAAGAGCTGAGTGGTTATGCTGTCCGCACCCTGCCACGGATTGGTGACAGTAATGATGGAGCTTTCATATCCGTCCGCACCCTTGATACTGAAGCCGGAGGCATATTCCGGGGTATAGAGCTGATTGCTGAAATCGCTGATAGAAGCGGTCTTTTTACCATTACAGGCAGCCAGCAGAACGATGAGCAGGCACAGACTGAGGAAAGATTTACACTTTTGCATATTCTGTTGATTTTTGGTTTGTTTCAATAATTATCCGTTTTCGGTTCAGTCTTTTTCTTTCCGAACTTCGGTGTTATTCCGACAAAGAACTCGAAGTTGATGCCGGGCATGGGACGCGAGAGGACTGAGAGATAGTCCTCGTTGAAAATATTGTTCACAGCCAGTTTCAGCTGTAAATCGACAGGTTTGAACTTCAGCCCTTTTTCAAGGGATACGTTGCTCATGTAATACTTAGGGAGGTGCCCTGTGATAGTATAGTCGTTGCTCGACATGGTGAACCTCTCTGAATAGTAAGCCCATTTATACAGGAAGCTCCAAGATTTCCATGTAAGACGCCCCGTGAACGAAGCTGAGTGCTTGGGGACGTAAGGTAGCTGCTTGCCTACAGACTGGTCAGCAGGGGACATCTTCTCACCCTCGTTGATTGAGGGAGTCCATGAATATGACCCGTTCAGATCGAAAATCCACCCCTTGAAAGGTTCGAAAGCTATATTGAGCTTTCCCTCGATGCCGTAGGCGTGTACCTTCTTTACATTGCGCGGCGAGAAGAACCCTTTGGTTGTGGGAAGCCAGATGATCCAGTCGTCGATACGGCTGTCAAACCATGTGGCACTTCCACCCATCGACACTGGGAAGGGAGCTTTCCAACCCACATCGAACGAAGCACCGGCGTCATACGTCCACCCATGCTCGCTCTTCAGATCAGGATTGCCGCCGGGGAGAAAATAGAGGTCGTTGAGCGTAGGAAACTTGTGGTTGCGTGATACGGACGCTTTCAGCATGACGTTTCCGTTCCGTGACAGGAGACCGTCGATGAAGAAAGCCGGGATAACGGGAGCCCAAGTTTCGCCGAACATTTCCTCGCGCACCACAAGCGACAGTCCGAGCGGATCGACAGGCTGCCACTTTGCAGAGGCAGAGCCGGAGAGTTCTATGCGACCCTTGTCGTAACCGACAACGGCTTTGTCGCCGTCCTGAAGGATAATGTTCTTATCCTCTGAGCGGACAAAATGCTGATGTGCCGAAATATTGGCGGTGAAATACCATTTTCTCGTAGGATTATACTCACCCTCTGCCTGACCGTAGAATGTGTTTACCCTGCTTCGTGAGCGTGTCATGGACGACCAGTTGTTTTCAGCGACCTCACGCTTGTAGTCATACGCCATCCAAGTGTGGATATATCCCCCTTTTGCTGCAAATTTCCAGCCGTCGCGCCGATGATCCCATGAGAGGACGCTGCGCAGGGTCTGTTCACGCTGACGGTTCTCGAAGTTGCGCTCGTTGCCGTAGTCGGTGGTGAGCATAGGTAGTTCGCGGTTGGAGTTGATGTACCACGCGTTGAATCCAAAACGGTCACCCTTGTTGGTGTTATAGTAAACCTCCTGCAGCGCATGGAAATCTTTGTAGGCACCGCTGCGGTTCCGTTCCGTCGGATGATACTGACCTATTATGTTCTTGTCATCGTCGTAGATGTTCACCTTCTTGTCGTGGTTAATGTACTTGTAGTCGTTTGGTGAAGACGAATATACGACACGGCTTGACACGTGCCAATGCTCACTGCCGTAAGTAAACCGGGCGAACTCGTCGAATGTGCTGAATGAGCCCACTCCCTGCACATATTGCAGATTGACCCCTTCCGCCACATCTGGAATAGTTCCGAGTCTGACAAGACCGCCCAGACCGCCGCCAGTCTCGTTGACCGATGAAGTGCCGTGGAGCAGCGATGCCTGGTCTATGAAATAGGACGGAATGGTGGAGAAGTCGGTCATGCCGAGCATGGGGTTGTTGATGCGCATACCGTTCCACGTCACCTGCGTATGGCTGGGTGATGTTCCACGGAAAGCGACAGTGGAGAGAGTGGCACGACCGTAGCTCTTGACGAAGACGGAAGAATTGAACGTGAGGATGTCAGCCATCGAGAGGGCGATGTTCTCTTTGAGGGCGATGGAATCGAAAGTTGTTTTCTGCACTCCGATATCTTTCATCGGGCGTTTGCCCCACACCACGACCTCACGCAGATTGTGCATCCTCTGTGAAGACTGTGCGTATGCAACAATGCAAAATGCACAATTCACAATACAAAATAGTAATATTTTCTTGTTCATTTCCAACAGAATGCGCCGGGTATTATGCCGACATAAAATTCATCGATAAGTTTTCCTTCGGGGGAGTATCGGTAGATCATGCCCTGCTGCTGGTAGTCGATGGCATCGGCTACATACACTTCGCCGTTTACAGGGTTTACCGTCAGCCCGTAATACTTCGTTTCGCGGTATACGAGGAAAGGACGGACAGGAACACGGTTTGCCGTTACGTCCATACTCCAGATGTCATTATTGATCCAGTACAGCTTGTCACGTTCGCCGTTGAGTTGCAGCTCGCTCGGAGCATCACCGAGTTTGAATTTCCACTGTTTTTCAACAGTAAAAGTTGCAGCATCAATCTTATAGAGTGAAGGTGTCTCATAGCCGTATGGCGAGCCTTCATAACCGCCGTCGGTGATAGTCCACATCTTGTCGTACTTATCCATTACAAGGGACGTGGGCTGTATGCCGACCGTCAGCTGGTCCACCACCTTATCAGTCTCGGTATCTATCTTGATGATGCGGTTCTGGTAGCTCCAGCAGTTGCAGTACACATATTTGCCGTATTGCACCATCTGCTCCGTTGAGCCGCTCTCCATCGTCATGTCAGGCACCTGAATGTAGCCTGTAATTTCATACTTCTTGGGATTGACAATGAAGATGCGGTTGTCCCAAAGCTGCGTGACGTAAGCCTTTTCATCGCTCAGGAAGTGGATATATCGCGGAGAGGTCAGATCCTCGATGCGCCCCACTTCCTTGAACGTATTGAGGTCGATAGCAAAGATGACATGGGAATTGTTCACCACTATCCACCCTTTGTTGTCATAGATGCTCATGGACTGCGCCACATCACCGAGTC
>NZ_CAJMXD010000299.1:0-3687 GCF_905219685.1 Barnesiella sp. CU968 | reverse complement strand
GACAAGGTTTGCAGGCCAGAAAATCGCATAACCAACATGAATACAGAGTTTAACAATTTCGCATTAACAGATTTTAAGAGACGCCAGTGAATTTTTTTTATTATGCCATGAAGTGGAAATAAATTAGCGACATAAAATTTGTCCACTAACCTTATATTATCATGGCAAACAAAACTCAGTTAAAAGGAAGGGTTCTACAGATGCTCCTTCTCTTATGCCTGACATTACCTTTTCAGGCATGGGCTCAAAAACAATCTGTGACAGGTGTGATAACTGAAGAAAATGGAGATCCTGTAATCGGAGCCACAGTCTTAGAAAAGGGGACAACCAACGGAGTCTCTACAGATCTTGACGGAAAATTCACGCTTAATGTCAATCCTAAAGGCACGCTTGTTGTTTCTTATGTCGGTTTCGCGACTCAGGAGATTGCAGTCAAGGGACGCAGTGTCATTAATTTGACGCTTAAAGAAGACACTCAGTTTCTTGATGAACTCGTTGTTGTCGGTTACGGCATGATGAAGAAGAGTGACATGACGGGTGCTATCTCAAGTGTGAACGGAGATGATCTTGCAAAGAGGACCACAACGAATCCGGCAGAGGCTCTTCAGGGAAAGATAGCCGGTGTCAACATCATGAAGGCTGGAGGCAACGCCGGAGCCGGAATCCAGGTCAAAATAAGAGGTGTCAAGACCTTTGGAGACAATGAGCCTCTTTATATAATAGACGGATTCCCGGGTGACATCAACTCAGTCAATCCGCAGGACATAGATTCTATGGAAGTGCTGAAAGATGGTGCGGCAGCAGCCATTTATGGGTCGGTAGCAGCCAACGGCGTTATAATAATTACTACGAAAAATGGAAAGAAAGGCGAGGTAAAAGTAGACTTCTCGGCATATGTAAGCTTTACCAGAATTGCCAATAAATTCAAGATGCTCAATGCCGATGAATACAAGCAGGTTCACGGTCAGATGTATGACAACTGGAACGAGCATGTGGCTCTTCATCCGGAAATGTATGATGCTTCTTCAATGCTCTCTTCACCGGCTTACATAACGGCTGACACAGGTGTGAATACCGACTGGCAGGACGCAATGACACGCTCCGGTCTCACACAGAACTATATGCGCANTGTGCGCGGTGGTGGAGATCTTGGAAAATATTCTGTAAGCTATAATCATTCAGATGAGAAAGGAATTTTCCTCGGCAACGATTACACAATGGACAATGCGCGTGTCAAGCTTAACGCGACAAAATACATTTTCGATTTTGAAGCAAACATGGCGTTTAAATATACAAAAAGCCGTCAGCCTCAATATCAGATCAAGGAAATGTATGGCATTTCACCTCTTGTGCCTGTGTATGATGCCGAAAACGAATATGGATATGGACTTACTGATTTCAACGGCTTGCCCAACAACCGCAACGTCATGGCTGACAATAATTTCAGACAGGCAGACTCGAGGTATTACCACACCACAGCCAACGCAGCCATAACAGCGCGTTTCACCCCTTGGCTTAGTTTCAAGACAAGCTACGCATATCGCGGTGAACATGAGCGTGATAAATATCACACGGCTCCATATGTGGCGGATATCCGCTCCAAACAGGAATATCCCGAGAGCAGCGAGACAACTGCCTATTGGGAAGAGCATGTGTGGGAGAATGTTCTTTCTTTCAACAAAGAATTTGGCAAGCATTCTGTGAATGCAGTTGCAGGAACCTCAACAATGGCGCGGAGATATACCTGGAATTATGTGGGAGTAATCGGAAAGACAATTACCTATAAGGTAGAAGACGGTCAGCTCGTTACAGGAGAACAGCCCGGAGGCTTCCTTGATCCTGATTTCTCCACAATCGGCGCAGGCACAGGCGGCACATATGACGGTGACGGCTCGCGCTGGGATTACAGACGTTTCTCTGTTTTCGGACGCGTCAACTATAACTTTGACAACCGTTATCTGTTTCAGGCTACAGTCCGCCATGACGGGTCAAGCAAATTCGGTAAAGACAAGCGTTGGGGTACGTTCCCGTCAGTAGCCGTAGGCTGGAGAATATCAGAGGAGTCGTTCTTCCCGAAAACAACGGCATTCAACAATCTTAAGCTGCGTGCGAGCTGGGGACGACTCGGCAATGAGAACGCACTCGGCTATTATGACTTCCTCTCGCTTATCAGCACCTACAACAGCAAGAATCAAGGATATGTGCAGGGCAACGGAGACAATGCCTGGGCAGGAAGCATCGCGAGAGGACTTGAAAACCGCAATCTCCAGTGGGAGACAACCGACACAAAGAATATCGGTATAGATTATGGCTTCTTCAACAATCGTCTCAACGGATCTTTCAATTACTATTACAACAAGACTGAAGATCTTCTGATAACCAAGGTTCTTCCTCCATCTGCCGGACTCTCGAATCCGATTCTCAATGTAGGCAAGATGCGTAACACCGGTATTGAGTTCGAAATCAATTATCAGGATTCAAAAGCAGGATGGGACTGGAATATAGGGATGAATCTTTCCACAACAAGCAACAAGGTGCTTGAACTTTCCGATGAGAATCAGATAATATACGGAGAGGGTCTGAAATTCGGAACAGAGCATTTCCCTACTCAGACAATGATAGGCAAACCTATAGGCTCATTCTATCTTTTTCGTACCGACGGAATATTCCAGAGCAACGAGGAGGCGGCAAATTATGTAAACAGCAAGGGTGAGAAACTTCAGCCGTATGCGGATGCCGGAGATATTCGTTTTGTGGATGTTAACGGAGACGGAGTGATAGATGAGAACGACAAGGAGTATTGTGGCTCGGGAATACCCAAGCTGGAGGTGAATCTCAATCTGAATGTCGCCTGGAAAGGATTCGATCTTATGGCTGTGTTGGGAAGTGCGTTCAATTATAAGATTTATAACGGCAACCGCTATCTGTATGAAAGCATGAATGCCGGTTCGAACTTCCTTGCAACAACACTTGATGCGTGGACTCCGGAAAACAGAAACACCACAATGCCCCGGGCTATCTTCAATGATCCCAACGGCAACCTTAAAGAATCAGACCGTTTCCTTGAAAACGGGAGTTTTCTGCGTCTGCGTCAACTGCAGTTGGGTTATACGGTCCCGTCATCCATTACACGCAAGGCATACATAGAGAATTTGCGTTTTTATGTAAGTGCAGAGAACCTTTTCACTATAACAGGCTACAAGGGTGTGGATCCTGAATTCTCCCGTGCCAACGTTCTCAACACAGGTATAGACCGACTTATCTATCCTTTCACCCGCAGCTTCACCATCGGTGTCCAGCTCACATTCTAACAATTAAACAGCAATCAACATGAAAAAACATATATTGTTTCCTGCAGCAATGCTTCTGGCTGCATCAACTCTGACATCATGTGAGGATTATCTCACAGTGGAGTCTCCCGATCAATTGACATCAGGCAACTTCTGGCGCAATGAAGCGGATGCGCAAGCCGGAATAGCCGCCGCATATTCACAACTTGAATATTATATCGACACCTGGGAGTTCGCCGAAGTGAAATGGCCGGTGGAGGCTTTTCGCGAGGATGTGGTGACAATCGGTTCCGATGTCCCGAATTATCCCAACTGGATGGAACTCTATAATTTCTCATTCACCAATGGAAACTCGCAGTTCACAAGTTACTGGAGCAATAACTATACAGGTATAAGT
>NZ_CAJMXD010000298.1:0-3711 GCF_905219685.1 Barnesiella sp. CU968 | reverse complement strand
GCAATCAAGTAAATAAGCGGTGTAAAAGTTGCGTATGTCGGATATTTTTCGTAACTTTATGCCATGAAAAAGAACGAGTTGACAGAGTTTTTGCAACGTCAGATCGAGTACCTTCAAGGACGGCTCGATGAGGCGTTGGCCTCTGTCAACTCGCTTACTTTATCTAATGAAAAGCTACAGACGACCAACGAGAAACTGGTAGCGACTACACGGCTCTTTCATTTAAAAAAGTCTTGTGCTTCCGAAAAGCCTGTTATTTTATAGCGGGGAAAGTCTGAATGGGAAAGGGTGATTTTCGCATTCATTTCTCTGATTTTCAATAAAATAAGTGGTATAAAATTGGTCAAGTGACCAATTTTTCGTAACTTTATAGTTGTAAATCAATTAGTTATGAATAAAAATAAGCCACTTGACCAAGTGCGTTCGACCGGCATAAATGCGCCCAATCGGACTTCAAAATTAGTAAATAAATCTGAATTCAACGGCAGTATCCTGAACAGATTGATGAATTTCGCCCGTTCAGTCCCCGATTTCCGCAGGTCCGACAAGGGCAATATACAACATCGGCTCGCCGACATCATCATACTGATGATTTTAGCCAGAGCGTGTGGATGTGTCGGACGTGCCGATATAATTGAATTCGGACGTCTCCATCTCAATAAATTCCACAGGCTGGGCATTCTCAGGAACGGCGTGCCGTCAGAATCAACACTGTGCCGTGCTGAAAACGGCATTAACGATAATGCGATGGCCGACAGGATGCAGGATTTTGCCGGGGCATTTCACAAAGAGCTGCTCAAAAAAGGGTGTGGCAAGGAAATAATATGCATAGACGGCAAGGCCGAGCGTGGCACAGTCCTGGAGAACGGGCGCAATCCTGATATAGTGTCGGCATACTCGTTCAACACCGGCATAATTCTGGCTACAGAGGTCTGCCAGGCGAAAAGCAATGAGATAAAGGCAGTTCCGCGGCTTATCGACAAACTCGACATAGCCGGAAAGATAGTGACAGCCGACGCCATGTCCATGCAGAGGGATATAATCGATAAAATCAGAAAGAAAGGGGGTGACTTTCTGATAGAACTCAAAGCCAACCAACCGTCATTGCGATACGGCATTGAGGACAGGCTTGTGGCGCACACACCGGTATATTCCTACACCGAAGGCCCCGAACTGGCACACGGCAGAATAGAGACGAGAACCTACCGCATATATGACGGACTGGACATCATCGCCGACAAAGAGAAATGGGGCGGAAACATGACCATCATTGAGTATGAGTCATCCACAGTCAAAAAGTCAACAGGGATACACACCTCGGAAAAACGTTTGTACGTCAGCAGCATGCCGACAGACACACCTAAGCCCGGCACCGTTGTGCGCAACCACTGGTCGATAGAAAGCATGCACTGGGGCCTGGACTACAATCTTCAGCAGGACAATATAAAACGCAAGTCGACAAGAGCCGCCCGAAACCTCGACACCATACAAAGAATAGTCTACTCGGTGTTCTCAATATGGAAAGGACTCCGCAAAAAACGATCGGACAAAAATAAAGGCATGGCCGAACTGATGAGACATGTCTCTATGAGCTTTACCAGGCTGATGCGATTTTTAAGCCAAAACTGAAAAAACAAGATTTTGATAACAGGATAACTTTTTAACATACAGACATAGAAAAATTACCCGCTCCGGACTGAAGCGGGTAAGGGAGGATGTGCTCTTTATTTTAGTTTAAATGAAAGAGCCGTGGTAGCGACTATAGAAGAGCTTCGCAAACAGATGGCCTCAATGGAGGAGGCGATGAAAGGCAGGAATGCGGAGTTGAGCAAAGAAAAAGCTGCTCGTCAGGCCGTGCAGCGTCTGCAGGGCTCGCCGTCAGAGCGCCAGACAAAACCGATGCCGGCTCCTGCCGTATCAGAAACTCCGGAACAGAGGCCACAGAAGAAACGCACCAACAATGGAGCCAGGAGAAAGACCCATCCCGAGTGCGAGGTAGAGACGGTTGTGGTGGAGCCGGACAGCCCCGACTTCAACCCCGAGGCGGCAACGTTCATAGGCGAATGCGATGTTGTGCGCTATGTCATGGAGCCGATGCGCTTCAAGAAAATAATCTACAAGGTACGCAAATATGTGCAGGACGAGAAAATATACAAAGGCTCCGCTCCCGCCACGCCGCTGCTGAACTCGCAGTATACATCCTCCTTCATTGCCGGACTCGCCGAGCTACGCTATCTCCACTGCATGCCACTTGAAAATGCAGTCGAATACTTCCGTGCCCACGGCTTCGACCTTGACAAAGGCACGGCACAAAAACTGATCAGCAAGGTAAGGGTTCATCTGGAGAATCTGTACAAGGCTCTCGGGCCGGCAGTTGTCGAAGACAATTATATCTGTGGTGACGAGACCTATCAGAAAGTGCGTCTGCAGGTGGCCACTCCCTCGGGCAGGAAGATCAAAAAGGGCTACATATGGGTGTTCGTCGGCATGACAACCGGGCTTGTATACTTCTTCTATGATGACGGTTCCCGCTCTGCCGAAGTCTTCAAGCAGCATATCAAAGGCTTCAACGGAGCGTTCCAATGCGATTGCTACTCAGGATACCGGCATATCGGAATCGGTGAGATGAGCGGGATAAAACGCTTGCCATGCCTGCAGCATATAAAGCGGAAGTTCCTCGACCTGAAAGACAATCCGCAGGCGCAGGAAATAGCAAAGCTCTTCGGACTCCTTTACCACTTCGAGCATCAGCACCGCATAGGCAAAGACGGATGGACGGCGGAAAAGCACCTTGAGTGGAGACAACGATACTCCAAAGTGATGCTCGAGAAAATCCGCATGAGACTGACAGCGGTCAAAAATCGCATCGGCGTGCCACCCGACGACCCGCTGCTTGCCGCCACCGAACATGCGCTTAAACAATGGGACGAGATACCACGCATCTTCGCCTCACCCACCTACAGACTTGACAACAATGAAGTCGAGCGAATCAACCGCTACATATCCCTGACCCGTCGCCGACTGACAATCGGCTCCCACTCCGGAGCCGAAGTCGCCGCCCTGTACCACTCGCTGGCCATCACCTGCCATCGCTGCGGAGTCAACGTCTTCGACTACTTCTGCGACATAATCGACCGATGTGCCGCATGGCCGCCAAACACCCCGATCGAAAAATACCGCGACCTGCTTCCCGACCGCTGGAAACCCTCACAAAAATAGCCGCCCAAAATCTGGACGGCTTTCTTTTTATGGCTTACCTGCTATCGCGGACGGTTGTACCATGTTGCCATGAGAGAGATACAGGCTTGCCCTGTTCCACATGATTGACAAAGGATAGGTTAGGTTCTGTCAACTCCACCGGCAGTGCTTTGTCCGTGTAACCCTAACGTGGGCAGGGTTATCCGACTGCTTACCATTTTGGTGAGAGCGCTCAGTATCTTTGGCTCCTTCAAACCTTACGATGGCTAAAGACAGTTCACTTACGTTAACCATACTATCCAGCCTGGCCACTCAACGGTACGATACTAACCGTTCTTGACTCCCCNCGCGGTTACGTCTTGTCATTACTGAAAGTGTACGTTGTCCCAGTGAGCTTGGCACGTCCCATTGCTGGAAACGCACCTCACGGTAGGCTACCGCTGACGGAACAGCGGGTTAATTCAATATTCAACTCTTTGGATATCATTGTTTAACAATCAATCATGTGACTTT
>NZ_CAJMXD010000297.1:0-3720 GCF_905219685.1 Barnesiella sp. CU968 | reverse complement strand
CAAAATTGTGCTTGCTGATCATGATTGGCCTGACCTCGTCGGGAAGTTCGAAACCGTTGCGCGACATTACCGAACGATAATGTTCGAGTTCCCGCAGATTGGTGAATCCTTTTATCACCAGAAGACCTATCTCCCCGAAACTCATCGGCTCAAGGTCGAAGTCTTTCACGACAAACGAAGAGAAATTGAACCGTGCCACGTCATATAGCAAAGCGTTGGCATTGACTGAATCGCGTGGAAATGCAAGCACGAGATACTGCGGTGCGTCCGGGTTCCGCTCGAAGTTTGCAGGCTGACCGTCGGCATCGATCGCAATGGAGTCGTTCGAGAGTCCGAGACTCCATATCATGCCCCTGGAGTTGGAAAGTCCCGCTCTCGGCACACGTCCCGCCTTCAGCCCTTTCATGATGTTGCCCGCCATGGGAGTCATGTCGGTGTCGGGCCATCGCTCAAGCAGAGTGGTGAGCCGTTCGCGGAATTTATCGTTGTCATTCTCCGTAAGATATGACAACGCGTCGATGAATACGAACTTCGGCAGTATTTTGGAAAGAGGGTAGTCTTTCTCCATTTCGGAAGTGAGGTCATGGACCAGACGGTTGTTGTCGGAGAGATATGCCTGATATGCCTTTTCATACATCTCCTCCTGAATCAGATTCATTCGCCTCAGGTTGTCGAAATAATTTGGATCACGCATTGCCTGCCCGTAGGGGGATTCAGGGAAGTCGGAAAGGATCTTCTGTCTCCATTTTTCCGCCTGCGCAGTGTCTCCGTCGCGCACAGCCATCAGATAGAGGTTGTAATATACGTCAAGCCTGTATATATTGTCGGGATAACGGTCTTCAAGCCGGAGGAATTCTGTGCGAGCCGCCGGATAATCCTCAAGTTTGTCCTTTAGAATAAGACCCATGTTGTATAATCCCTCCTGAATTATGTCATTGGCGTTCTTACGCTCTTCCGGAGTAGAGGGTATCTGCGACAGGTAATACTCCACATTGTGCGGGTCAGAGGCGTTTTTCGCATCGTTGTCTTTCTCCTCACCTGATTCCTCCTGTGGCTTTTCGGTAGAGTCGGAATTGTTATCTTCGGAATCCTCGCTTTCTTCGGTTGTGTCGAAAGAGAATGAGGATTTGTTGCGCCGCCGCCAGTCGTCTTCAAGTCTTCGTGCACCCCATCTGCGCTGGAACTCTGTTTTACCTTGCGATTTGGTCATGGCATTATAGAAATACCAGGATTTGTCACCATTGCTGATGAATCCCTGGGTAGGTGCATCATTATGGTTTATTCCCGGTGCCTGTTGCCCTTCGCGTTCGGCAATTGCCGCCTCGCGCTTTGCTTCCTCTGCCTCTTTCTTCTCGCGTGCGATCAGTTCGTTGACAAGGCGTTGCGCCACAGCCTGTTGCTCCTCGGGTGTCATGTCGGCAAGACGCAGCAGTGAATCCTGCAGTTGCACGTTGCCGGAGTATACGGCAAGCTCGTCGAGCACGTCGCTTCGTAACCTGAGGATCTTGTAGTCAGGATAGTTGTCGGGCAGCTGAGGCACAGCTTCCGCATAACATGGCTGGGCTTTTACATAATCCCCTTTGGAAAAATATATATTGCCGAGTGCGAGTTGCGCCAAGGCGCGGTCTATTCCGTTGCGGGTGGACTTCTCTACAGCGAGTGAGTAGTTTGCCACAGCCTTTGCTGAATCCCCTTTCGACAGGTAAAGATTTCCAATGGCATAGTAGATCTGGTCTGCAAACTCCTTGTTTCGCGCATACCGGGTCATGGCTTTCAGAGAAGCCACCTCTTTGGAGATGTTGCGTCCCGTAAACACCTCGCTTTGTTTTATGCGGGCATTGAATTTGGCGCGGTAGGATATTCCCTGACCTTTTCCGGCGTTGCGGAACGCGATATAAGCGTTTTTCTTATCTCCGGTGTGGGCATATAGCTGACCAAGCAGAAACCATAGTCTGTTTTTCTGTGTGCCTTTTGCCCGGCTTGCCGCCTCACGCAGAAACGGAATGGCATCTGCATACCGGTCAGTGCGTATGAGGAGGTTTGCCTGAGCACGGTTGTAGAGGTTCATGATTCCGGAAGATGTGAGGTCTTTTTGCTTCACGAGATGAAGCACATTCTCAGCCTCATAGTTCCAGTCGAGCGCGCAATAGCTGAGTGCCTGCCATATGCGTGCCTCGGTGACTACGGCAGGCAGCCATGTGAAATGCTTGGCGATATACATGAACGTTGCTGCGGCTCCGGAGAAATCACCGTTGAAATATTGTCCTTTCCCCATTGTGAGCCATGCGTTATGCATGAACGGATTGAACTCATCGCGTGCCCTGAACGCTTTCTCCTTGGGGGATGCGCTTCTTTTGGCAGGTTTCTTTTTGATGGAATGCAGTTGTATCGCCTTCTGCATCTTCTCGATGGTGCGTTTGAAATCACCCGAAGGCTGAGGCATTTTCTGGTCGGCGCGTGCTTCCGCCGGATGTGTAAGCAAACGGCGTGAATAATCATCCTCATAGTCGCGTTCCATCTGCTGGAGTTGCTCGATATAGTGCTCCTTGCCGTTGAAATAGACATTATACCGGGTGGTGAAAGCCTGCCAGTTGCGCGACACCGCCGTGTTCTTCTTCGTCCCGCATGAGGTGACAAAGAGAACGCACATCAATATGACCGACAGGAATTTTAAAGCTTTCACATTTAGAAAAACGGAAATCCGGTAGATAAAGTATGTCACGGCACCGGATCATATCCCGAACCGCCCCACGGATGGCAGCGGCATATCCTTTTGAGCGCAAGCCATGATCCGCGAATCGCGCCATGTCTCGTTATCGCCTCGACGGCATATTGCGAACATGTGGGTGTATACCGGCAGCAGGAGGGGAAATGCGGCGATATCGCCCCCTGATAAAACCTGATCAGAAAAATAAATATGCGCTTCATGGGGTGGGAGTCTGTCGGTTGTCCGGCTGCAACTCCTTCTCGAGTTTGAAAAGCAGCCGTTTCATTCTGGCTTCTATAAGGGAGTAAGGGAGATTTTTGTCTGACATATAGATGAAAGCAAGCGAGAGTGTTCCGGCGTTGTCGATATTCTCCGCAATATCCTTGAGGGGCACACGGTTCAGGCGGTATGCTTCCCTGATGCGACGGCGCATAAGCACGCGGTCCACGGCTCTGCGGCGTTTCTTTTTCGGAACGGTTACAAGCATCTGTATCCTGCCCACCTTCGCCGGTATGTCAGACCTGAAGCTACCGGCGAGTTCTTCGGCATCTATGACACGCCATGTAAGACGCAACGGAAATTCGTAGAGTGTTTTTCCGTTAGCGAAAAGATCGTCCACAAGACGCTTGTGGCGAAGTTTCTCATCTTTTTTAAGCGTATATCTCTGTTCTTGCAAGGTGTTGGCGGTTTCTGTTCAGAAATCTCTGGAAATTATGAATTCAAAAATCTCTTTGAAACATTTTTTTGATTCGCAATCCGGATATCGGTCGATTATGGAATCAGCCTCCTTCTGCATGTCGCGCATCACTTCGAATGCATAATCAATGCCTCCGTTATCTTTTGCAAATTCTATGAGGGTGTTTATTTCATCTGTAGTGAGATCGCCTTTAACCAGCATATCTTTCATTAGAGTGCTGTGCTCTTCCGGAGCATTGTTGAGGGCATAGAGCAAAGGAAGTGTAACTTTCCCTTCGCGAAGATCATTGCCTGTGGGTTTGCCTATCTGTGGATTC
>NZ_CAJMXD010000296.1:0-3767 GCF_905219685.1 Barnesiella sp. CU968 | reverse complement strand
AATTCAGAACATAAATGAAAAATCAGTCCACATTTTGGTTCGCATTAATTGCATTGGCGATCTCAATCATAACTATGGTACTTTTCTTTGTAAAAGTATCTGCCAATAGTGTTGTTGATTGTATGACATTCATTGGTGTGATTGCTGCATTTATTGGAATAAGTGTTACACTTTTAATCGGCTATCAAATTTACAATGCGGTTGAAATTAAGAATAGACTCTATAAATTGCAACAATTAGAAGAAGAAATATCAGATTCTAAATCAAAATTATCTGATTTAGCTAATCTCCAAGAGGAAGCGATCGCAATAATTGAGGCAAAACTTTTACAAGCCAAAGGTGAATCTTGCAACGCTTTTGTCAAATTTCATTCCGCGATAAAATATTCGATCAAATTACCGTTTAAGCGTGAAGGATATCCACTATTATTAGATGATTTGGCAAACTACATGAAGGATATCAATCTAAATTCTTTCGATAATTGTATTGCTTTAGAGCAATTAAATACAGAAATTGAATTGTTCAAAGATTTGTTTGACAAAGACATTCTACTAATAAAAGAATCTCCTGATTATCCTATTATTAAGTATCGATACGAAGAACTTATGGATAAATTCGACACCCGGTTGAAACTAATCGCACAAGGGAAACAGGTCTCTCCTTTTACTATTGATAAATTAGCGGCAGAAGATAAATTTGGAGGATTATGACTAATCTTGTAGAAGTACAATATGCCCAAACGGGCAAATCAAGCAATACCGATGAACTCGGTATGCGCGAAATGCAAGCGATGGTTTATGGCCAACGCCATCGTCAGCACTTGCTCGTCAAGGCCCCACCGGCATCGGGCAAGAGCCGCGCCATGATGTTTGTGGCTCTTGATAAACTCGCCAATCAAGGTGTGAAGAAAGTAATCGTGGCCGTTCCTCAGCAAAATATCGGTCGAAGTTTCAAGGACACCCTCTTGAAGAAGTTCGGATTTTTTGCAGACTGGAACGTTGCCCCTTATTGGAATCTTTGCCTTAATGCTGGAAGCGAGAACTCCAAGAAGTCGATTGTCCGAGAGTTTCTTGATCATCCCACCGCTACAAAACTCGTCTGCACTCATGCCACGCTACTTAACTCGCTCAACGGCATTGATGCACAAAAACTCGACAATGTTTTCTTCGGTATAGACGAGTTTCACCACGGCTCGGCTGACGAGGACAACCATCTCGGCACTCTCATTCGCCGACTTCTCAACGAAACATCGGCTCACATACTCGCCATGACCGGCTCATACTTCCGTGGCGACGCCGTTCCGGTTATGCGCCCTGAGGATGAGGCAATGTTTCAGCCTACCATCAACTACAATTATTATCAGCAGCTCAACGGCTATAAATGGCTCAAAAGCCTTGGCATCGGCTACAGCTTCTTCCAAGGCAACTACCTTACAGCCATTCCCGATGTACTCGATACCCACAAGAAAACGCTTATTCATATTCCACACCCCAACAGCAAAACAGGGGTGTTCATGAACAAACACGACCAGGTGGCAGAGATTATCAAGTTCATCGGTGAGATTGTAGACCGGGATTATAACAATTATCTCTACAAAGTCAAGACTGCCGATGGTCGTATTCTTACCGTCGGCGACCTCGTCGAGGATAGCAAAGAGCAGCGCGATGCGTTACAGTCATATCTACAACGCATGAACAGCCGTGACTCGCTCGACATCCTCATAGCCCTCGGCACAGCCAAGGAGGGCTTTGACTGGGAGTGGTGTGAGCACTGTATCACCATCGGCATACGCGCCTCGCTGACCGAAGTCGTTCAGATCATCGGCCGATGCACGCGTGACTGTGAGGGAAAGACACATGCGCAGTTTACCAACCTCATTCCTTGCCCTGATGCAGCGCAAGATGATGTTTCAATGGCGGTCAACGACTTCCTGAAAGCCATATCCGCTTCATTGCTCATGGAGCAGGTTATGGCCCCCAAATGGAATTTCAAGACCAAAGTCGACGATGAAGACACGCCCGAAAAGCCGACGAAGCCGGGCGAGGATGACCACGTTATCGAGGTCAAAGGCCTGCCGAAGCTCAACGAGAAAACCAAAGCCATTGTCGAAAACGACCTTGACACTCTCGTTGCAACTACGCTCTCTGATAAAAATATCCGGGAGGCTATCATCGGCGAGGGTATGGCAGAAATGATTACTGAGGTCTACATTCCCAAGATTATCCGCGACACATATCCCGACCTTAACGAGGAAGAAGTCGATGCGGTTGCAAAGCACACAATCCTGACCATCGCCACACAGGGCGAACAGGTTGTAGTCCCCGATGATTCCGGCAATAAGTTCATCAAGATTGCTAACAAATTTGTCAATCTCAACGACCTTGATATCAACCTTATTGCCGAGATAAATCCTTTCCAACGCGCATACGAGGTAGTCAGCAAATCGCTTACACCCGAAGTGCTCCGCACCATCCAGTATGTTATCGAGGATAAGCGCTCGGAGAAGCTGACCGATGAAGAAGCCATTTTGCTGTTCACAAAATATCTCCCCAAGTGGCGCGAGGAAAATCCGGGCAAATTAAAGCCTGAGATAACCGACGGCGACCCGCTGGCGCGCCGTATAGCAATGGCTATCGAACATCTCCGTCAACTTAAACGCAATAAACTCGCACAGCAGCAATGATCAACTGGGAAAAGGAACTCGAAGCGATATTTAACGACCCTCTCTTAGCCGATGTTACCGCTCCACGCAAGAGGGCTACATCGAGCGACCGACTTATTGCCGGATTCCAAGAGATACTTGCCTTCTACGAAGCCAATGGTCGACTTCCCGAAGATACGCCCGAAGAAGCTTCGTTGTTCCATAAATGGACGGGGCTTCTGAAAAGTGAGAAGAAAATTGAGCGTTGTCGCCCCTTTGATGACCTCGGTATTCTTCCTCAGCCTATTCTGACTGCGGAAGAACCTGAAGCCGAATATCACCGCGAGCTTACTGAGGAAGAACAGCTTGAAGCTATTCTTAATGACCCATTGCTCGCAGATATTGAGGATGGCTCAGACCTCGGCCTTTTTGATGTGCCCGAATACATGCGCCAACGCCTTGAAGCGCGTAAAGAAGCTGACTATGTCGGCAAACGTCGCCCTTGCGAAGACTTCGACAAGTACACTGATGGCTTCAAGGAGATTCAGCAAGGGCTGAAATCCGGCAAATATAAGCTCGTGAAGTTTAGCGAGCCGAATCTGAAAGTCGGTCGCTACTTCGTCGAACAGGGTATCATTGGCTATCTTGCCGCTTTCGAGCAAGAGGCGAAGAATAATCTCAATCGCGTTGATGGCCGTACCCGCGTCATCTATGAAAACGGCTCTGAAGCCGACATCAAATTCCGTACAATCACTAAAAACCTTTCTGTCGACGGTTATAGCATTATGGATTGTTCGGAAATGTCGCCCGAAGATTTTGAGGAATGCTTCACACTCACCGATAAAGACGTTGAGAGTGGAACAATCTATGTACTTCGCTCTAAATCTTCTTGCCCCGAAATTGCAGCAATCAAAGACCTCTATAAAATCGGTTTTACCGTTACCTCTATTGAAAGTCGTATTGCCAACGCCAAGAACGAGCCGACATATCTTTGTGCTGATGTCGAGGTTGTGGCTACATGGAAAGTCTACAATGTAAAATCTTCTACGTTCGAGGCTCTCATCCACAAACTCTTTGCGCCCGTCCAATTACAGGTAACTGTCGATGGCCACCGACCCAAAGAATG
>NZ_CAJMXD010000295.1:0-3806 GCF_905219685.1 Barnesiella sp. CU968 | reverse complement strand
ACATGAATACAGAGTTTAACAATTTCGCATTAACAGATTTTAAGAGACGCCAGTGTCAGAAAGCCATGATGAGTAATCAGAGTCAATTCTGAAATCCTTAACTCTTACGATATATGGGGTGTCTTTAGTCTTATCCATATGCAAAATTAGCAAATTATTCTGATTCTCAGAAATTAATCTCTGTCAATCAAGGAGATTGACCAATTCTTTCTTGATGTCTTCGTCGATGTCTCGGTAGCGGGCGAAGGCCTTGCTACCTTCCTTGTGACCGGACAATGCTCCGACAAGGCTTGGGTCTTTAACCTTCTTATAGAGGTTGCCGACGAATGTGCGCCGTGCCATGTGGCTGCTCGCAATCTCATTCAGCGGTTTACGCTCCTCTTCGCCGGTCTTGGGATTGAGGACAGTGACAACACGTGTGATACCGCAAAGTGTAAAAATATCCTTGATTGCCTGATTGTATTTCTGTGTGCTGATGAATGGGAACAATCGACCCTTCTCATCCACTCCTTTGTATTTCCTGACAAGAGCCTTTGCACGACTGTTCAGTGGCACACGCACAACCTCCGGTCGCTCTCCCTTTGTCTTGTTGGGCATATACTCTACCGCGCCATTGATAATGTTTTCGGGTGTCAGTTCCATAAGGTCAGACACTCGGCAACCGATAAGGCATTGGAAGATGAAAATATCGCGTTGCACCTCCAGCGATTTCTTGAATGAAAAATCGCGGTCAGCAATTTTGTCACGTTCCTCCAATGTGATGTAATACGGCACACCATATTTCTCCGCGCCGATACTTGTGCAGGAGGCAAACGGAGTGCGAGTGATGTATCCACGCTTCACACACCAGTTGAAGAAAGCACGAAGCCGTTTCATAATGGCAATTACGGCATTGTGGCCACGCTGCTCCGGCTTGCGAGGCTTGCGCTTTGTCTCCACAACATCTGATGCGTCCTTATATATGGATGGATATTTCTCATAGATTCTGGGTTCATCAATGACAAACTGCTTGAAATCGTCAACCATCGCCCCGTTAAAATCTTCGAGAGTCAACTGAAATTTCTGCCGGGTTGATTTTCGCTTGTATTTCTCATATCTATCCAACAGCCGGGCCAACACTTTATAGTGGCTTGACAGTTTTGTACCATCCTGTGTGGTGTCAAGATATTCATTGAAGGTATCGAAGAAACTGCGGCTGACAGGTACCGTCTCAAACAATTCCGGATGATTGTGACGCATTATGGCGTCCTCAAAGAATTCCTTGTTGAGTTGATTTGCAGGTGTGTTTACGCTGAGAGAGATCAATCTGCACTCCAATGATGAGAGATTGTCACTGATAATTTGTAATTTTGCAAGCGTCTTGCGGTCGGCACGCGGCATGATAAATTTGCCGTCTCTGAATCGGGAGGGTTCGATAAACACACCGCTTCTGAGACGCAGACGCAATTCGCGTGACACGGTAAGACGGAGCATGATTTCAGACTCACCGTTGCCATTTACTTTCGAGGAAAGAGACCTTGTGATTGTAGCCATAAGGAGAGGGGTTAAAAGTTATGGTACAAAATTAATCAAAATTGTCCACGCACACAAATTTCTGTCCACGGATTGTCCACATCTTTTGCGCCTACTTGCGTCTGCTTGATATAGAGGCGCAATTCACAAATACTCAAGCCAAGTTATAATATACTGATATTCAAGATATATAAAATATTGTCGTTTGAATACTCATATTCATCCAAATTCAACGCGATTCACTATTTTGACTCCAAGTGGGACCACTTAAATAACATCCAGAAGCATTCAAAGCCTTGATAATCAGCATTATCGAGGCTTTGTTGTGTTTAAGGGTTCAATATATCGCGGAAGAATGATGAAAGATGTGGGTGTGCCATCCGTGACCGACCTTCCCCAAAGGCTTCTCCTCGGTCACTTTGGCTGAAAATAATTTTCAATTCACTATTCTTCAACATTTTGCATAACGCTTTACCATTCCTCATTACCTAACTTTCGGGTATGTAATTGTTCTTGAACCTCGCAGGAATGGTTCTGCATATTATCTGCTAACAGCATATCATCTTGAAGGATGCCGCTCACAATAAAATCATGAACAAGTACCGTCACAGACGGCTACACAATCTTCTATAAAAAAGCAAAAAACGCAGAGCTTCAAGGCTTGCGTTTTTCGATTTCCTTTCCTCAAATGAGGAATGAACTCTGGTGGAAAGGTACAAATTTTTGTTGACCCTGCAAAATTCTAACGTTGGAAACTTCAAAATGTTTTATGAAAATAATAAAACTTCGATAAACCTGATAAATCTCGCATAGCAAACTACGATAATTAGGCGTATTTATGACATCCGTACTACGATAAACAAATATTCAGGTTGCAAAAGATGGTCTATGTCGCTTCATCACATCGGCGGCACTATAAATATTTCTTATTGAAAGCCAGCATCATGCGCTAAGGCTGAAATGAGGAAATTGCGGGTATACAGAGGCGTGGCACATTGGATGCATATTAACGCATAGCAAATAACAATAGTAGAATGATGGATTATCATTTAGATATAATCCATCTACCTTCTTTGCGCCCACCTTCACGCGATATAATTCTAGATTTTTGAAGATACTCCATATCCCTACGGACTGTACGGTATGTAATTGCCATGGCTTCCGCTATCTGTGACATGGTTGCAGTGGGAGTCTTCTCCAATAGATGAATTATCTCCAATTGGCGAGAAGATAATTCTTTCTGCCCCTCTTTTTGCCCTTCTTTCCGCCCCCTTTGTGGGGCAGTAAGATTTTCGGCATTGACTATCTTCAGTTCGAGTTTAACCTGCATCAACTCAGGTTGCTCAATAAGCTGAGGTTTAAGCCAATGTTTTTCATGCCAGGCATTGAGAATGAGAGGGAATTTGAATATTGTTCATTATTGAACCCATTATAAAATAATAAGATATGAATCAATTCAAAGACAAAGTATCAGAAACTCTCCTGATTCCGCTCTATATGCGAGCCAAAGAGAGTAGCCGGGCAGACGCGATAATTCACGACCCTATAGCACAGCGCATTGTCGAATCTATTGAATATGACTATTCAAAGTTCGACACAGCCAAAATGAGCGAGATCGGCTGTGCCATCAGATGCCGTTTCTTCGACGACATGGTGACGGAGTTTGTCCGAAACCATAAGAATCCGGTAATCGTCAATCTCGGATGTGGACTTGACGCCCGCTGCCAACGTACCGTGGAAGGGATATCGGATGTGGCATTCTACAGTCTTGACTTGCCGGACACCATAGACATGCGTCGTTCATTCATTTCCGAGGCTTCCAACGAATCCTATATCTCGAAGTCGATGTTTGATACCGTCTGGATGGATCGGATTAAGAGCGAACATCCCTTCGGCGATATCCTGCTCATAGCCGAAGGCGTCATCATGTATTTTGATGAAGCGACTCTCCGACAATTCTTTAACGACTTATGCGATCGTTTCAGCAATGCCGAAATCTGGTTTGACACCATGGGAACTCTTGGCGTTAAAAATCAGAACAGACACGATGCCATTAAAAATATGGAAGCAACTTTCAAATGGGGCATCAACGACGGAAAAATCCTCGAATCATGGAATCAGCATCTTTCTCTGATAGGACAGATTTCTCCGGGACGCTTCTTCCGCTCACGTCAGACAATACTTATGCGTGCATTGTCATTATTCCCTGGCATATTTTCAGACTTTATTCCTATTTAGGATATAGAATTTCATAATCAGACTCGATTAAGCAGTATGGACATAAAGGCGGGGAA
>NZ_CAJMXD010000294.1:0-3828 GCF_905219685.1 Barnesiella sp. CU968 | reverse complement strand
TCTGAACGGTATCATGAAAGGCACAGAGCAGCGCCGCTATTCAGGTCGTGCAAACGTGTCTGTTGATATTAAAAGCTGGTTACGTGTAGGAACTAACACCTCTTTCACTTACACCAACGACGTTATGACGGATGGTCAAGTATATAACCAGGCTCACTATAACGGCAACCCGCTTCTTGACTATGAGCCTTTCATGAATGACGAGACAAGATTCGATCAGGAAAACCTCACTCTCTTCTGGCGTGCACAATCAGGCGACACCAATAATAATTTTAATCCTTTCAACACATTGAACGGCGTGAAGACAGAGCGTTCCCGCTATCATCTCATGTCATCAAACTTCATCAACATCAATCCTCTTGAAGGACTCAATATACGAACCACATTCGCTATCAACCGCGCTGAGCAGAAATGGGCACAGTTTGTTCCCACAGGTATTCAGGAAGCTATCCGATACAGGGGAGGCGACAACTATGCCAAGCAGCAGCGTGATGCGTCCACACAGTGGCAGTGGGACAACACTGTAAGCTATGACAAGACGTTTGCAGATGTTCACCGCTTGAATGCATTCGCGGGTATGTCTATGTCGCGTTATGTTGCCGACGGACTCTGGGGAGAAGGTCGCAGGTTTGCGTCAGACGATCTCGGTTTCAATGTGCTCGGAGCAAATGCAGACATAGAGAACCGAGCTGTCGGGAATTATCTCAGCAACAGTTCGCTCATCTCTTATGTAGTGCGCGGCAATTATAACTATGACTATCGTTACTTCGTGACTTTCACAGGTCGCTGGGACGGTTCTTCAAAATTCGGGAAAGGTAACAAATGGGGGTTCTTCCCGTCGTTCTCTCTCGCATGGAATATCGCCAACGAGCCTTACTTCCCCAAAACAGACTGGCTTAACACTTTGAAGCTTCGCGGAGGTTACGGATCGGTGGGTAACCAGAATATCGGAGACTTCCTCTATCTTACACTTTACTCTCCTTATGGATCAACAGACGGAACTGCCGGATATGGCACTGACGGACGCCGTGGCACACCCGGTATCACTTGGGAAAAACAGAAACAGGGGAACCTCGGCATCGACCTTGCGTTCTTCAACAACCGACTGAACATTTCTGCCGATGGATTCTGGATCACGAACTCTGATCTCCTTTATTCTCACTCTCTCGCATCTTCATCCGGTTATATATATACTACAGAGAACGTAGGCGAGATGACCAACCGAGGTTTTGAACTCTCTATCGGTGCAACTCCCATCCGCACTCAGGACTGGACATGGAACGTGAACTTCAACCTCGGTATGGATCGCAACAAGATCACCAAACTTTATGGAAATGTTGATCATATCTATAATGGTGACAATAACCGCACCGGTAACCTGTTCATCGGTGAATCGCTCAACAACCTTTACTGCCTTAAAGCCGGCGGTATCGCCAATGAATGGAACCGCTCCGAATGGGAGGGCAAGACATTTAACGGCCGCACAATCGGTCTTGGAGACCTTTATGCCCTTGACGTTTCAGGTCCTGACGGGATACCGGATGACGTAGTCGATTCTTATGACCGTGTATGTCTTGGAAGCATGGATCCCAAAGCTTATGGCGGTTTCTCTACGGACTTGACTTGGAAAGGCTTGACACTTAATGCAATCTTCACGTATTCTATCGGTGGCAGAATGATTAGCGGTTATTATGAATCTTTGATCAGCTCTGTCGGTATGAGCAACGCTTCTCCCGACCTTCTTGATAGCTGGAGCCCGGAAAATACCGGCGCCTACTTTCCCCGCAGAATGTTCAATGCCGACGGTTATTCTGCATATGGAGCGGGAGATACAGACAGATATGTGCAGAAATCAGACTTCCTGAAGCTTTCTAACCTTTCTTTCTCATACACATTCCCCAAGAATATACTGCGTAAGATACGTTTCGATAATCTTCGTCTATATTTCACGGCAGGCAACGTGTTTACAATCACTAAATATAAAGGTTATGATCCCGAATGGGGCGACGGCAGCGGTTACTTCCCCACTGAGCGTAGCTACACAATCGGACTTTCATTCACCCTATAATCGAACAGACAATGAAATTCTCAAATATAATCAAATATATGGGTGTTGCAGGAATCTCGGCAATGATGTTCACCTCCTGTAGCGATTTCCTTGACGAAAAACCCACCGGATCAATCTCTGAAGAGCAGATTTTCTCTGATCCGGAATATGCCGAGTCGAACTTGCTTTCCTGCTATCGCCAATGGCGTGAGTGCTTCAAAGACAGATACCTCTGGGAAGTGATGGTGGGAACGGATGAAATCCAGTCAGGCGCATTGCAGGCATTGAAGGAAGATGGCGGTCGCCGTGGTTCTCTTGACCGTTACGATGCGATGCTCACTTCGGAACTCTCCTACATAAAGGATACCTGGGACTGCCGCTACCTTAAAGTCGGAGAGTCGGCCAAGCTTATCAATGCCTTGAAATCAAAGAAAGATGAAGATGAGCTGTCCGGTAAAATATATGGAGAGGCAAACTTCATACGTGCCGGTCTGTGCATGGAACTGACCCAGATATTCGGAAGGATTCCTATTATAGACATGGAGCGTCAGGAGGAACTCACATATGCGCGTCAGCCGCTTAATGTGGTATGGGGATTTATTATTGACGATCTCAAGGAGGCGGTGAGATATTGTCCTGAATCCAATGATCCTCAGAGAGCCACGGTCTATGCTGCTAACATGCTTCTTGGATATGCATATATGGCTGCGCCTGAAGAGACCGGTCTCCGCGATTTTGAAGAGGCTGCAAAATGTTTCAAGGCGATTATCGACAGCCAGAAGTTCCGCTTGGTGGAATATTATGACCTCTTTGATTATAATGTGAAAAATTCGGCGGAAGCTATTTTCGAATGGCAGTTCAATACTACATGGCCTGATAATAACTGCATCCAGTTCCAGATAGGTTCGCGTGCAGCTGCCAATATGGGTCAGGACGGATGTTTCTTCGCCGGTTATGATCACGCTGTTCCTTCTGCATGGGCATATAGCGATGTAGAGGATGGCGGTATTTGGGAGGATGGCGATATCCGTCGCGATGAATCGCTCAGATATGATTTCGAATGGTTCGGTCAAGTGCCCGATCTCTCATCCCTGGCATGGGAGGGTCTTGGCGATGACCATGACGAGCTTCTCCCCCACATAAAGAAATATGAAGACTTCCGCACTGATATTCATTCAGGAATGGGCGTTAACAATATGTGGAACTCCGGTAAGAACATACCTTGGCTGCGTTATGCCAACGTTCTTCTCCTTTACGCTGAATGTCTCAATGAGACCGGACATACATCCGAAGCTGTAGATTATGTGAATGAAGTGCGTAAACGCGCATGGGAGAATAATATTCCTGCCGACAAGCAGTGGAACAAAGGAATGTCGAAAGACCAGTTCTTTGAGGCTCTCATGACGGAGCGTGTCCGAGAGTTGTTCGGTGAGCGTTGGAGACGTTTTGACCTTGTCCGCACAGGTAAGTTCCTTGAATATGTCAAAGCTCGCAACAAATGGGCTAACCGTTACGGCACAATACAGGAATTTAATAAATATTGGCCTATCCCTCAGTCCGAGATCGACCAGAATGACGATATCCTCGGCACAGACCAGAATGAAGGGTATAGATGAGTATTTAGGCTTTAGGTTTAGAGTTTGACTATATATTCTTTAAGTTGGCTCGGCTCATTCCGGGTGAGCTGAGTCAACTTTATATCTTAGTAAACGTCCCATAAACCGCCTTGCCTGACCGGCTGGGCGGTGTTAATTTTGCGGAGCAACCCAAAAATCATGGAT
>NZ_CAJMXD010000293.1:0-3831 GCF_905219685.1 Barnesiella sp. CU968 | reverse complement strand
CCTGTATACAAAAGATCTTGAAAAAAGGCACATAGAGCCATGGCTAAGAGGCATAATACGTTCGCAAGGGAGTGTAATGGGAGAAACAGCATACGACAGGATTCTCGATTTCGCTACCGAG
The DNA here is from genome assembly GCF_905219685.1 of Barnesiella sp. CU968. Taxonomy (NCBI): domain Bacteria; kingdom Pseudomonadati; phylum Bacteroidota; class Bacteroidia; order Bacteroidales; family Barnesiellaceae; genus Barnesiella; species Barnesiella sp. CU968. The sequence continues at coordinate 3,710 of NZ_CAJMXD010000293.1, read as the reverse complement.
TGGGAATGTAAAGACGGCAAAGCACTGTTTATTGGAGTATCCACATTCACCACCTCCGACCGTGGAAAATACAAATCAAACATTGTAGCTCCACAAGAGAACATCGTCTCCTTTATACTGCAACAGATAGACATACATGGCAAAGGCAACAACCTATCCGAAATAATCAAGAGACAATCACTCTTGCTTGAAAACTATGTGGCTCCGTTTTATGACGGACCTCTCGGAATTGACATGCTCGTGACAAGCGAACGCAACATACACCCTTGTGTTGAAATCAACCTCCGTGACACAATGGGACGTGTTGCCATTGATATCCAGCAGCGCATAATATCTGAAGACGCGACCGAACTGGAAATCGGATTCCTGAGACGCCTTACGTCAGGAGGGATATTCTCCCCTATGCACCTTTTGTCAACCCTGCGAGATATAGAAAGCAACTGATTATGAAAATAAATATTGTAGGTCGCGGTAATGTCGCGACACATCTCAGTCTGGCTCTGGAAAATAAAGCTGAAGTGATTCGGGTCAATCCCCGTTCTCTTGAAGAATATTCACTTGATGCCGACATCACGCTTATAGCTGTTTCAGACAATGCCATAAGGGAAGTGGCGGAATCTCTACCGGTTTCCCGTGCAATCATAGCTCACACATCAGGATCGACTCCTATCGGCATACTTGACTGCCGACAGGAAAAAACCGGAGTGTTTTATCCTTTACAGACATTCACCAAGGGAATTTCTCTTGACTATTCGGAGATACCGCTTTTCATAGAAGCCAGCGACAAGGAAACTGAAACCAAGCTGAAGAATCTCGCACACCTTTTCAGCAACAATGTGGCGACAGCTGACTCATCAAAAAGAAAGGTTCTGCACGTGGCTTCTGTATTTGCCTGCAATTTTACAAATCATCTGTGGTGCATTGCCGATGAACTCCTGAAGGAACAAGGAATGAGTTTCGCGACAATCAGACCATTGCTTAAAGAGACTCTCAGAAAAACCGGGAATATATCCCCGTTCGATTCGCAGACCGGTCCTGCCGTGCGACGCGACAGCAAGACATTAGACTCTCACCTGTTATTTTTAAAAGAGAAACATGCTGATCTCGCTGAAATCTATGACAAGCTGAGTGCATCAATTATATCAACCCATAAAAAAGACAACTGAAATGAGCGGTATCAATTATGATCTGACGAAAATCAGAGGTTTCGCTTTTGACGTAGACGGAGTGCTATCGCCCTCCGTCATACCTATGTCTGAGAACGGAGAACCTCTGAGAATGGCAAACATAAAAGACGGCTATGCTCTCCAGCTGGCTGCCAAACTCGGCTATAAACTTGCGATAATAACCGGAGGAAACACAATTGCAGTTAAAAACAGATATGAGGCACTCGGTTTTAAGGACATATTTCTGAAAGCATCCCATAAACTTGAAATATTCCTGAAGTGGATGGAAGACAACGGACTTGAGACAGATGAAGTCATTTATTTCGGCGATGATATACCGGATCTGAAATGCATGCGGATAGCCGGACTGCCCTGCGCACCACGCGATGCCGCATGGGAAGCGAGGGAAACTGCATTATATGTATCCAGGTTCGACGGGGGCTATGGTTGCGTTCGCGATGTGGTGGAACAAGTGCTCAAAGCAAAGGGCGAATGGCTCTCTGACGCCCATGCTTTCGGTTGGTAATATAAGAGTTTGTTAAACAAGCTCTAATTTTTAGTAAGTATCATGCTTGAAAATCTTGAAAAATATCATATTCTCCTTGCAAGCAAATCTCCTCGACGCAGAGAATTATTGTCAGATTTAAGAATACCCTTCAGTCCAATCAGTCTTGGAGGTATTGATGAATCATATCCTGAAGATATGCCTAAAACTGAAGTTCCTCAATACATAGCCAATAAAAAGGCTGACGCATATCTCGAAAATATAAGTGGCAATGAAATGATAATTACAGCCGATACTTTGGTCATTAAAGATGAGAAAGTTTATGGCAAACCTAAAAACTGTTCAGAGGCCGTGCAAATGTTAAAGGAACTTTCAGGAAAAGTCCACACGGTCATCACAGGTGTCTGCATACTCACTGCTGATCGACGAACTTCTTTCACTTCAGAAACAGAGGTCAAATTTGCAGAACTATCTGAAGAAGACATAACCTATTATGTGCAGAACTATCTCCCTCTTGACAAAGCCGGTGCCTATGGCATACAGGAGTGGATTGGCTGCATTGCAGTGGAATGGATAAACGGTAGTTTCTACAACGTCATGGGACTTCCCGTCCACCGACTATACCAAGAACTCAAACTCTTCTGAACAGCTACATAAACTAAATTACCAAATCATAATCCTCTGCCAAAATATTTTGTAAACATACGGTGAAGCACGTGTTTCACCATATGTTTACAAATAATGGAAGGCATCGAATTAATTCGATGCCTTCCATTATTTTGTCCTTTACAATTATACAGGAAAGGAATTTTACATTTCCGGTGAAACAGCCGGAATTTCGTTTGAGGTAGCAAGTGAACCGGGAACTTCATAGCGGTATTTAGCCTCCCAACCGAGAGCGGATGCTCCAAGAACGGCTGCATCGCTTTCTTTCAATTCAGAAAGGAGGATTTTTGCTTTACCCCTGAAGATGGGAAGAACATTCTTATCGTAAGCTTCCTTAAGTGGCTTCATCAACAAGTCCCCGCTCTTTGTCAAACCACCGAACAGCACAAAAGCCTGCGGACTTGAGAAAGCCGTCATATCTGCCATTGCTTCACCAAGAATCTTACCTGTAAACTCAAAGATATCTTTAGCGATCTTGTCGCCTGCAATAGCGGCATCATAGACATCTTTCGAAGTGATTTCCTCGATATCAATGTTACGGAGCAGCGACGGCTCTGTCCGCACTTCAAGAAATTCGCGTGCAGTGCGCGCGACTCCGGTAGCAGAACAATATGCCTCAAGACAACCAGTGCGACCACAGCCACAGACACGACCGTTATTACGCTTCATGATTACATGCCCCAGCTCACCGGCAAAGCCATCATGACCATATACGAGCTGACCATTGATCACTATGCCCGAACCTACACCTGTACCAAGTGTTATCATGATGAAATCTTTCATTCCTCGCGCCGCGCCATATGTCATCTCTCCGAGTGCGGCAGCATTGGCATCATTGGTCACAGCCACAGGGATTCCATTGAATGCCTTGCTTACAGTCTCCGCCAAAGGCACGACCGGTCCCCACGGAAGGTTGGGAGCCTTCACAATCTCCCCTGTATAATAGTTCCCGTTCGGCGCGCCGATGCCGATTCCCTTAATCTTGTCTACCGCATCATTAGCTTCAAGAAGTCGCGTCACCGCCTGATGCAGGTCAGCGATGTAATCTTCGAATTTCGCATGTTTTTTTGTTTTGACCGAATCGCTTGCGATTACCTGACCGCGGGCATCAACAATACCGAAAACGGTATTTGTGCCACCCATATCCATACCTATCACATAGGGCTTGCTCATATCTTATAATTTAGTGTTAATATTAGATCTTAAGTTGCTTCATGACAACGTCTTGATAAAACAAGACATGAATCTTTCGGCAAATATTCATATTCTATGCAAATATACGACAAAAAAATAATAACACTGGCGTCTCTTAAAATCTGTTAATGCGAAATTGTTAAACTCTGTATTCATGTTGGTTACGCGATTTTCTGGCC
>NZ_CAJMXD010000292.1:0-3850 GCF_905219685.1 Barnesiella sp. CU968 | reverse complement strand
CTTTTTCGCTTTCGTTCGGCGCTGATTCGCTCTTGCCTGTAACTTTGTTAAGCAGCTAGCAGCTGCCAAGGCTCATCACCGCCCCGGCGGCAATCATGAATGTGAATATCTCTTTTTTCATAACTTTTAATCTAATTATATTATTTAAGTATTTTTTTTATTGAGGGGGGGCTGTCAGTTTTCTATTTCTGTCAGTTTTCTATTATTGGAGTGTATATATGGACTTAGGTTTAACACATGAGTGCAAAATTAACAAAAATAATTCAGACCACAGTGCGGCGTCTCAGTCACCCCAGTGCTTGCGGAGCGGGAATCTTGTGGGGCGCAGCAACAGACGCAGCGAGGTTGAATAGAAAAGATAGTTCCAGAACCAGTTTACCATTACGCTGAGTTTATTACGCATGCCCAGGATGGATATGAGATGTATGAACAGCCATGTCAGCCAGGCGAAAAAGCCGGAGAAAGAGAACCCTTTGAGATCAGCAACAGCCCGGTTCTTGCCGATTGTCGCCATCGAACCCTTGTCGAGATATTCAAATTTGTGTCTGAATTCCCCTTTGTTGAGATTCTTCGCGAGATTCCTTGCCTGCTGTATCGCAGGCTGTGCCATCTGCGGATGTCCGTTGGGATATGCCTCGCATTGCATCAGTGCGATGTCGCCTACCGCCATGATTGAATCTTCGTATCCCTTGACGCGATTGTATTCATCCACGATTATCCTGTTGCCTCGTCCGATTGTTTCCGGGGGCAGCCCGGGAATCGGTTCTCCCTTGACTCCGGCGGTCCAGATCAGAGTCTCGTAATACTCCTTGTGTCCGTCGGCAAAAGTCACGTACTTGTTTTCATAGCTTTTGAGTCCGGTGCTGAGACGCACGTTCACCATCAGGCTTTCAAGATCTTTGACGGCTCTGTCGCGCGATTTCTTTTTCATCGCACCTAACAGCTGAGGGGCGGCTTCTATAAGAGTGACGGTGACATCATCGGGTTTTAGCTCGGGATATTCTTTCGACAGAATATATTTTTTCATTTCCCCGATCGCGCCGGCGATTTCCACTCCCGAAGGACCGCCGCCGACCACAAGGAAAGTCAGAAGACGGCGCCTGCGTTCAGGATCGTGGCATATGGCGCCACGCTCCAGACGGTCGAGAATCTCATCGCGAGTATGTGCCGCTTCCGCCACTGTCTTTATTCCGAAGGTCTCTTCGGCGAGATTTTCCATCCCGAAATAGTTGTTGGTGGAGCCAGCCGCGATGATGAGCCGGTCGTAGTCAAGGGTCTCGTAGCTTGTGGTGACTTTCTTTGCGGCAATGTCGATCTGCTTTACGTGTCCCATATGGTAGGAGACGTTTTTCATCTTTTTGATTTCGCGTCGGAACGGGAAACATATGTTCGCGCTGACAAGCCCTGAAGAGGCGATCTGATAAAAAAGAGGGGGGAAGCAATGGAAATTATTGCGGTCCACTAAAGATATCCGGTATTTTCCAGGGTCAAGGCGTTTCACAAGATTCAGTCCGGCGAAACCGCCTCCGATAATAACTATTTTTTCCATACAGGGTGCATGTGATAAGGAGAGGTGTCTTCCTCTCCTGTGTTCTTTTATTTTTTTAACGAATAATAAACCGCTAATGTTGCGAATAATTTGCTAAATTTGCAGGGTGAAGAAATTAAAAGAGCCTAAAAAAATCAAACGGATGTCGTTGCCGCTGCTTCTGGTGGCGGTGTCGTTGCTGTCATCGTCGGGCGTGTTGGCGCAGGTAAATGCCGAACAGGTACTCAATATCGGACGGAATGTGCTGTCGATGGAAGACTACATGCTGTCAATCCAATATTTCAATCAGGCTATCAAGGCGAAGCCATATCTCTCTGACCCGTATTTCTTCAGAGCGCTTGCGAAACTCTATCTTGAAGACTACAAAGGCGCCGAAGAAGACTGCACTATGGCTCTTGAACGCAACAAGTTCAAGACCGAGACCTACAAGCTCCGCGGTTTCGCGCGTCAGAACATGGGGAAGGATTCTCTTGCAATCGAAGACTATGATGCCGGACTCAACTATAATCCTCAGGACAAATACTTCCTGTATTACAAGGCTGTGGCTCAGACAGAGATGAAGAAGAGGGATGAAGCGGAAGCCACTTTTGCGCAGCTTCTGCGCATCTATCCTCAGTTTGAAGACGGATATGCCGCCCGCGGCAGGCTCAGGGCAATCGAGGGGGATACAGTCGGTGCCCTTGCCGATCTCGACAAGGCTGTCGCTATTTCAAAAAATCTTATCAACGCTTTCCTGATGCGCTCTCAGATAAAGGCTCAGCAGAAACAGTGGGAATCCGCGCTTGCCGATATGGATGCGGCGATAAGGCTTCAGCCGCAGGAGGCTGACCTCTATGTGAACCGCGCCTATCTGAGATATAATCTTGATGATTATTTCGGCGCGATGTCTGATTATAATTACACTCTTGAGCTTGAGCCTTATAACTCGGCGGCATTGTTCAACCGCGCGTTGCTGCGTTATGAGGTCAAGGATCTGAACAGGGCTGCGGAAGATTTTGCGAAAGTGCTCAAGTATGACCCTGACAACTTCCATGCCCGGTATAATCTCGGTCTTGTGAATATGGAGCGGGGGCATCACAAGGAGGCGCTTGCCGACTTCGACAGGATTACTGAAAAGTATCCCCGGTTCTATCCGGTGTATTATGCGAAGGCTGAGGTTTACAGGGATATGGGCGACATGCGCACTGCGATGCAGAACGCTTATGTCGGCGATGACCTCGTGAAACGGTATGTCAGCAACCCTGAGAAGAATCCCCTTGACCGCCCGGCGATCGCGGCGGGAAAGACCCGTTCGGCATATGGATCGGATAATGAGGATGAAAGCGAGGTCGAGGTAATGGACCGTTTCAATCAGCTTGTCACCGTAGGAAGTGTCTCCGACCAGACACAGCTGACATATAACGAGAAGATAAAGGGGCGGGTGCAGGATCGCAACATCAGGGTAGAGCCGGAGGCGGCATATATGCTGTCGTTGCAGGATTCGCCATTGTCGTTGCGCTCGACTTCCAATTATTTCCGCGAGCTTGATGATTTCAACAACCGCGGTTACATCACCGACAAGATATATCTCTCCACGGGGGTGGAGACTTCAGACGAGGCGGAGCTCAGGAACCTCTTTTCCAGAGCGGATTTCTATGAAGGGGTGGTTGCCGACGGCAAAGCCCGTGCCGCCGATATGCTTGCCCTCGGTGTGATACGCGGCATGCTCAAGAATTACGCTGCGGCAATCGAGGCTCTCGATGTCGCGATAGAGAAAGACCCCGTCTTCACCATGGCGTATATGGCAAGGGCATATGCCCGCTATGCCTCCATACGTGCCGGACGCAACTCTGCCGAAGGAGAGGATGCGGCGGCTGCGGCATTGATGCAGCGTCAGATGCAGCATGAGCTTGCCGCCGTCATGGCAGACTATGATCAGACGCTCAAATTGAATCCGAGACTGGGATACGCATGGTTCAACAAAGGGAATATCTATTATGATTCAGGCGACTACACCTCGGCGCTGCAGTGCTATTCGGAGGCTATAAGGCTTGACCCGATGTCCGGTCCTGCATATTTCAACCGGGGCATAACCTATCTTCAGATAGGCAACAAACGTCAGGCGTTCTCCGATCTTAGCAAAGCCGGGGAGCTTGGTGTGCTTCCGAGTTACAACCTTCTGAAACGTATGAAGTAGATAAATTTTGCGTAATTCGCTAAAAATTACTATCTTTGCGCGGATTCTGGAGATTCCCCGAAGGGTGTCTCTGTAAATTTGTTTGTATTAATTTGATAATAAACAAGATATGATCAATATAACTT
>NZ_CAJMXD010000291.1:0-3856 GCF_905219685.1 Barnesiella sp. CU968 | reverse complement strand
GTCATTTCGTTTTTTTGAAAAGTAAGTGTTGGAAATTTAAATAAGCATAGCATTTACTAATTATAAACTAATTTTCAATACTTACTTAATATTGACAACTGCTATGATTTCAAGAATAATCGGATCGTCAGCCCGCGGACTGAAAAATATATGGATGTTCTATTACACCGGTTTCAGGGAAATGACCGTTGGAAAGACCTTATGGATTATAATACTCATCAAACTTTTCATTTTCTTCATCGTTATGAAGATGTTGTTCTTTCCCAATTTTCTCTCTTCAAACTTCGACAACGACAAGGAACGAGCTGATCACGTCCGCCATGAACTCACGAACAGATAACATTCGGCTACAGCCTCTTTAGAAACTTTAAATTCCAAATTATAAACTCTATCTATACACAATGTCAGATCTAACTACAGTTGTTGACTGGTCGAGGCTTCAGTTTGCCATCACGGCCATCTATCATTGGCTCTTTGTGCCACTCACCCTCGGACTGTCGGTGATTGTCGCCATCATGGAGAGCATCTATCTCAAGACAAAATCGGAGAAGTGGCTTCTTGCCACCAAGTTCTGGATGCGTCTTTTCGGAATCAATTTCGCAATAGGCGTGGCGACAGGCATCATTCTTGAATTCGAGTTCGGAACAAACTGGAGCAACTATTCCTGGTTTGTCGGCGACATATTCGGCGCGCCGCTTGCCATCGAAGGAATACTTGCATTCTTCATGGAGTCTACTTTCGTGGCGGTCATGTTTTTCGGATGGAACAAAGTAAGTCCGCGTTTCCATCTCGCCTCGACCTGGCTCACCGCACTCGGAGCCTCCATCTCGGCACTCTGGATTCTCGTTGCCAACGCATGGATGCAATATCCTGTCGGAATGGAGTTCGACCCGGATCAGATGCGAAACGTAATGGATAATTTCTGGGCACTGTTCTCAGGTATAGCGATCAACAAATTCTTCCACGCCGTTCTCAGCGGATGGGCGCTTTCTGGTGTATTCGTTATTGGGGTAAGCTGCTGGTTCCTCTGGAAAAAAAGGAATGTGGAATTTGCCATACGCTCGATTAAGGTCGGTGCTTGGTTCGGACTTGCCGGAATGTTGCTGACAATGTATACCGGCGATGGTTCTGCCGTCGAAGTGACAAAACACCAGCCGATGAAGCTTGCCGCCATGGAAGGACTATACCATGGTCACGAGGGACAGAGTCTGGCGGCGGTTGCCATACTTAACCCTGACAAGGAATGGGACAATGACGAGGATGAGTATCTTTTTGAAATCGCCATTCCCAAAGGTCTGTCGATACTCGGACGTCATGACATGAACGCGTTTATTCCGGGCATCGCCGACATCATCAACGGTGTTGACATAAATGCAGAGGGAGATACGATAAATACCGTCTCTTATGCCGAAAGAATAGCTATGGGAAAAAAAGCCCTGAATGCACTGAGAACTTACGGAGAGGCACGCGAGGCTGGAGATTCGGCAGCAATGGCTTCTTCGCTCAAAACCCTTAAGGAGAATTACCGCTTCTTCGGCTACGGATATTTCAAATCTGTCAACGAAGCCATTCCTCCCGTCGGACTCACGTTCGTGATGTTCCGCATCATGGTAGTGCTCGGTTCCTATTTCCTTCTCTTCTTCATTGCTGTGCTTTTCATGGTATACCGCACCACACTGCTGCAGCGTTCGTCTTGGATACAATGGATAGCAATGGTGTCCGTGCCTTTCATGTGGGTTTGTTCCGAGGCAGGATGGGCTGTTGCCGAGGTGGGCCGCCAGCCATGGACCGTGCAGGACCTCCTTCCTACAATCGCTTCCGTGTCTGCAGTTCCAGCTACATCGGTTATTGTTACGTTCTGGCTCTTCGCTCTCATCTTTACAGTGCTCCTCGTTGCAGAGGTGAGCATAATGTGCCGCCAGATAAGCAAGGAATCTAAAAAAGCCCTCTCCTGATTCATTAAACATTAAACATTCCACATTAAACATTACTAAAATGTCACTCGAATATCTTCAGAATTACTGGTGGCTCCTCGTTTCAGTGCTCGGAGGAATCTTGGTCTTCCTGCTCTTCGTACAGGGTGGACAGTCAATGATCCTCTCCGCTAAATCTGAGACACGCCGCGACCTTATTGTCAACTCGATGGGTGGGAAATGGGAACTGACATTCACAACCCTCGTAACTTTCGGAGGCGCCGCTTTCGCGTCTTTCCCCCTCTTCTATTCCACAAGTTTCGGAGGGGCGTACTGGCTTTGGATACTCATTCTTTTCAGTTTCATTGTCCAGGCCGTAAGCTATGAATACCGCCGCAAGAAAGGAAATGTCTACGGCACAAAAACATATGACATATTTCTTTTCATCAACGGCTGCGTAGGCTGCGTGCTACTCGGTGTGGCAGTCTCCATGTTCTTCTTCGGAGGCGAGTTCACCGTCAACAGGGGCAACCTCCTGGACGGCTCCGCACCCGTAATCTCGCAATGGGCGCCGACCCACGGTTTCGAAGCCATCTTCAACTGGAAGAACCTTGTGCTGGGTGTTGCAGTCCTTTTCCTTGCAAGGACGCAGGCTTGCCTCTATATGATGAACAATATAGCTGATGACCCCGATTTCTTTAAAACGCTTAAGGCTAAAGCCCTCATCAACGGGGGGATATTCCTTGTGTTTTTCCTTTGGTTCCTCGGAATGTTATTGACTGCCACGGGATATACGGTGATATCAGACGGTATCNGCACCGTTGAAGNGCNGGAGACTCCGTTCAAATATTTACACAACTACATCAACCTGTGGTGGGCGGGTGTGACCCTTCTTCTCGGAGTGGTGCTCGTGCTCTTAGGCTGGGCAAAATCGTGTTTCGCAAAACATTTCACCAAAGGCATATGGTTCACAGGTATCGGGACGTTCCTTGTCGTGGCATCCCTCTTCTGGGTTGCAGGCTATGGCGACACTGCCTTCTATNCTTCGTTGCTGAACCCTATGGACTCCCTCACCATCCGCAATGCATCCTCTTCCGAGTTCACGTTGAAGACGATGAGTTACGTTTCTCTCCTCATACCATTCGTTCTCGCCTACATCGTTTACGTATGGCGAGCGATGGACAAAAAGAAGCTGACTCCCGCCTCCCTCGAGTCCACCGACCATAAGTATTAAGAAAATGACGATGGATTATTAATCGAATTTGCTTCGTCCCTCGGAATATATTAATTTTGCATATCGGAATGCCGACAAATGTCGGCATTCCGATATGATTTTATACAAATTTTCCATGCAAGCAGAAACACAACAAGTTAAAACCCCTCTTTGGCAACTGTTTGCCTCTTTTTTTAAAATAGGGGCTTTCACGTTCGGCGGCGGATGGGCGATGATCTCAATCATAGAACGTGAGATAGTGGATAAATATCACTGGATTGAACGCGACGATTTCCTCGACCTACTGGCAGTGGCACAGAGCCTGCCGGGAATCCTCGCTGTAAATATAGCGACAGCTGTCGGTGACAAGCTTCGCGGCACACGCGGCAGCATCATCGCTTCCGCAGGCACAATACTCCCATCTTTCCTAATAATCCTTGCGATCGCAATCTTCCTGACCCCGGACATGATAAAGAACAACCGCGTTATTTCCTCCATATTCATGGGGATACGTCCTGCCGTTGTCGCCCTGATCATCGCGCCGGTGCTGACATCTGCAAAAGCCGCGAAAATAGGATTAAAGACGGTCTGGATTCCATTAGTGGTTGCATTGATGATCTCCCTCGATCTCGGATTCATTTCCAACCCGATCCTATATATTCTGTTCGGGGGCTTCGGTGGCTTCCTTTTCTGGTGGCTACCCCGCAAATACCGCTCTTAAACCCTATTC
>NZ_CAJMXD010000290.1:0-3884 GCF_905219685.1 Barnesiella sp. CU968 | reverse complement strand
GATTTAAGCAAGGGAAAATAGTTGGAAATGTAACTTCTCTTAAAACAACTAATAACCTATTTACTTATTATTTCGATGTAAAAAATCAAATTATAGAAATCCGAGAGGGCTTGGAACTTAAAAATCAATTCTATTACACCTTTTTCATTTATGAAAAGGAACTTATGAAAACTATTGCATATGATAATAGCAAACGTATTGTGAATGTCCGATATTATCTATATGGAAGTAATGGTAAAATAGAGAAAATGTATTCTAAGGGTTCTCGTGGAAGTAGAGAAGAAACATATTTTTATGAAAATGACCGCCTACAAAAAATAGTTATAAGACAATTTGATAGATATGATATTGAACAGGATACGTTACAACATTCATTTGATTATAAGCCTAATGGAGAATTAAAATCTATTATTCTTTCGACAGAATTATATTCTGAAACAATCTATCAGGAAACATAAATTTAATATTAACAAGCCGGGATAACGGACTAACGCCGTTCCCCGCCAAACCATTACTAACAATAGTGCAAATGATAGACATTCTTTCAAAATCAAGAATAAACAATATTCCTCTTGACATCAGTAGAGAGGAATTATTAAAATTGGATTATTCCGCAGAACAATTCCGAATATGTTTTAGTCAAAACAACCAGTTTGTAAGAAGCATATCTGTTATTGTTACTGATGTCTTTCGGATAGACGGGGAGTTAGTAGAGTTAAGCCAAATAACGGAATGGTATCGTAAAGAAAATCCATTTGTGGATGGTAACACCTGTATCTTTCCTAATAAGAACTTGGCTATTTGGAACAACAATGGAGTATTTGAAATCACGTTATATTCTAATCGAGAAAAATCATTATATGAGAGGTCATTAACCAGCCTTTCAACATATAATGCATATGTTGAAATAAAGCACTTGCCTGATGTTTTATCTCTTAAACCTTATATCGGTTTAGATATACTTGAATTAGGTTGTAATACTGAAACAGCACACAAAATACTGGGAAAACCGTTAGAAACAGGGCAACGTAAGACAGGCGCATTTGGTAATGGAGCATACTTTGAGGAGTATCACAATTTGATTTTACGTTACGATGATGATACCTTGACGGAAATTCATTTTACGGATATACCAAATATTTATTATGATGAAATGAATTTAGCTGCTCCTAAAGTGTTATCCGTTCTTAAAAAGAGATACAAAATTATCCCTAAGTGGTCTTATTTTGTCATACCGGAACTTGGCATAACCTTAGGAGAGAGTGAAATTTTTATCTATTCTGAACGGATTAAAGATTTATGGCTTAACTCTAAAAGACCTATAACAAGTTGGTAAGTGTGATTTTGAAATATAAGTTAGTAACAAGGAAAGATAACCCCTGAACGGCGTTCCTTTCCAAGCCATTATCAACAAAAACAGAAATTCAATCATGAAAGCGAAACTGAAAATAATAAAAGACTGGGAGTTTGACGGAATAAAATTGTCTGGCACTTCTTTCAAATATAGTCCACTTGGCGGCAAAGAGATGATAGCTCGTAGCGAAGAGGAAATTGTATTCTCTGTTTATCATTCACAGCAAAAGTTGAAAGGAGTGCTATGGATAAAAGGAGATATTTCCCGATTTATCCCCAGTCCAAAACCCCAAGAAGTGCAAGACATTTGGCAAGCCCCCGTACTTTTATCTTGCAACAACGGAATATTATTTCTTTGTGGAGCCAGCAAAACTCTTTGGTGGTTATCTGAAATAAATGGTGATTGGACTTCTATTTCTATGGATAACTGGTGTGCTGTAGGCATACCTATGCCAATAGCTGTTACTGGAGAGCATGATGTATTTCCTATTGTATGTAGAGTAGATAGGGTTTTAGAAGCAACAAACAGTTTCACAACTTTGACTGTCAATTTTGCAACAATGACTGCCCGTTGGTCTGACATCGGTTCTTGTGTGTATAGCAAAGCTGAAACTCGGCAAGCACATCTTGATTCGGTGACAAAAGCGAATGGAGATTTCTCCAAAGCAGTTCTCAATTACAACTATCCTTTAATAGGTTCTATTCAAGAACAGGATGGACATCTATATGCTTTTTTGGAAAGTAGCACAATTAATCCAGCAGGTTTGGCTGGAATGGGATATTATTGGTATATGGAGTTAGAGTTTAACGGCTTGTTTAAAAAGAAATTATGGGGTAAAGACAATTTAAGCCGTTTGCCCGGAAAACATGGGATGCGAGGTAAATTCTCTGGGGATAGAACTTGGCTAATTTTATCTTCCATTTTCAAAACAGATGAGTGGAAAGGCAAGCAAAAACTACTGCGTCTTTCTGATTGTACCTTGGTTGACATCGTTATGCCTCGTGGATATAGTGCTTTCCGAGTGTTAGATGTTTGGAATAACCGGGCATTTATCTGTAATGAAGATAACAAGCTGGCTCTTTGTGAAATAATATGGGAGTAAGTAATTATAAATGTTGATAACAAGCCAAGTTAGCTGCTAAACGCAGCTCCTTGTCAAGCCATTATCTGCAAAAAAGAATAGCAAATGAATGACAAGTTATTCAAAATACTAAAGAAAGTGTATTTCAAGAAGAAATACATTAAAGACGAAAAAGGTTATCTCCATGAAATAGATTGTGGAGATAAGTTTGATTGTTCGACAAAAACAACTTGCTACTCGACAAATAATCTTAAAGCGGATGAATATACTTATCTACTTGAAAATAGCTATCCTGTAAATGAGGTGGTTCTTTTTACTCACAATCAATGTATTGAGAAGTATAAATCTTTATTGCAAAACAGTAATATTAACTTAAAGAGTTGTCTATCAGCTTTTATTTGTGGATTCAATAGTTTTCCAAGAGGCAGACAACCAATTCTAAGTTATTTGTTTGCAAGAGCCGTTCCTTCCCATGCTTACGATTCTGATAGTTATTGCCCTCTTTGTTCTATTAAAGGGAATAATTGGATACAAAAAGGTGAAGAGATTTTCGCTTGGTACTATGGTTATGCGTGGAACGAACTGTGGGGAAAATATGTGATAGATTTAGAAGAGTTTTCCAAACTCCCACCTTGTATTCCTACCGACAAGGATATTCAAATCTTCCGTAGTGTCATCGAACATATACGTAATGCTCCAGCAGATGAAACTCCCGGAAAATTGGAACAGCGAATAAGAAAGGCAAAAATTATTCCTGACTATGAGAAATTTCGCTTTCGTGGACAACTAACTGTATTGGCTGAATTGGGTATCATGCCAAATTCATATGTGAAGCCACTGTATGATGGTTTTACTCCATTCGCTGAAAGATGTGAGATAAACGGTAAAGCTGCTAAAAATTTTCGTTCTGATATAATTTTGCCGCTATTAGGATGGAATGGTAGCAATCCGATAAATGAGGAACGGCTCAATGAATTATTCGGAGCTTTTATGTAACAATGCAGATAACAAGCACCTGTGCCACCTAACGGCGGCAAGCTGCAAACCATTATGAACAATTAGAGTACACGATATGAGAAATGAAATTTTACAGTTGAAAGATTTGGGTCGTATGCCTAATGAAAGCATCAATGATACAGAGAGTATTGATGAATTAGTAAATACTTATGATGCCTTATTAGAACAAATACAATTTCCCATATCATTTGATGAAGCTATGGTGTTGGTACAAATCTTTCCTGAAAATGCTTTTTATGATTTGCAGTGGAGTTTATTAAAACTTGTAGAGTCTGTTTGCGTTGATGATGAGAATAAGTATATTCAGTTAATAAACTCTTGCCCAAGCCAAGAATGGCGGGACACTCTAAATGCTCGCTATGCAAATTATAAAAAGGCACAAGAGGTAAAGTAAGTTCATAACAAGCCGGGATAACGGACTAACGCCGTTCC
>NZ_CAJMXD010000289.1:0-3892 GCF_905219685.1 Barnesiella sp. CU968 | reverse complement strand
TCTTCCACCAACAATATCGTTCCTCCTACCGCCTCAGGGTCTGAAAGTAAAAAAAGGTACAGATTATTCTTTGGCTCCGGAAATCCAGAATGATGACGATGATAATTTCGAAATCGAATGGATAATTAACAACAAAGTCGTGGGAAGGGAAAAGACTTATGTTTTCAATGAGGATAAGATTGGTGAATATACTGTCACTATCAACGCCTCAAACGATGATGGCAAGACTTCCTATGACCTAAAAATTCAGGTTTTGGAGTCGGAGCCATTTGTTGTCAGCTTCTTGAAACCTTACTATCTGGCTGAGGAAAATGTAAGATATGTCTATCCCGGTCAGTCCGTTTTCCTGAGACCTCATCTTGAATATTTTACTAATCCTACTTTCAAGTGGAGCGTGGACGGAAAGGAAATAGCTGATGCTTCATCTCAAACATACGCGTTTACTCCTTCATCTCCCGGCAACTACATGGTGACAGTGACCGTCACTGAGAATTCAGAACATTCTGACGCATCAGTAAGCACAACTGCAAAGATTGTTTGTGTGACCGGCTCTCCTGCTGATAAATACAGACCCCTGACAACTTCAAGTGTGCAAAAATGCAACAAGGTATATGAATTTACTCCTGCCCCCGGACAGTTTATATATGCGGGAGGGACATTTGGATATACTGGTAATGAAACAACAATGGAACTGGCTATAGCTTTCGCAGAGCGTAATTTAGCTAACGAATGGTACGTTTCATTGGGAGCATGGGGCGGTTCGATAATTGTAGGCTTTGACCATAGTATAAAGAATCTAAAAGGAGACGATTATGATTTTGCAGTTCAAGGGAATGCCTTTGCCACTTCTAATGAACCCGGTATTGTCTGGGTGATGCAGGATACAAACGGTAACGGGCTTCCAGATGATGAGTGGTATGAATTGCGAGGCTCAGAGACGGGTAAGTCCACAACAATTCAGGATTATGAGGTAACATATTTCCGTCCGGCACCATACGCCATGCATAATCGATATATTGACTGTTTTGGTAAGGAAGGTAGCGTTCTGCGGAATCAGTATCATAGTCAGGAATATTACTACCCGTTATGGATGTCTGAATCTTATACAATCAGGGGAACACTTATCCCCGGAACAATGAGTAATTCAGGACATGCTCCTTATCAATGGGGATATGTGGATAATGTCGGTAATGATAGTTTTGAAGAACCATACTCAAATGGGACAGCACAGAAAAACGGTTTTAAAATATCAAATGCTATGTATCCTGATGGAACTCCTATAATGTTGGACTATATAGATTTTGTTAAGGTTCAGTGTGCTGTTCAGGAATATCATGTTTCATTTGGAGAAGTCTCAACCGAAGTTTTCTCAATAGAGGATAGAAATTCACTCAAAAACAAATAATACAACTTCATAGCAATGAAAAAAGTGTGGTCGCTAATTCTCGTTACATTCTCGCTTCTCATAGCGGGATGTTCCGATGATGACAAAATGCCGGCAGATGCAGATGATAACTTCATCACAGCTCTGACATTGACAAAAGAGGGCAAATCGTATGATGCCGTCATTGAAGGTAATGACATTGTAATGACAGTGCCATATACTGTAGATCTCAACGGTGCTACCGCATCCATGGTCTATACACCCTCTGCGAAAATTCTTCCTAATCCCCAGACTGTCACTGACTGGGNAAATGAAATGATTTTCCGCGTCACCTCCTTCAATGGGAAAGAGAATGAATACACTTATAAAGTGATAAAATCGGAAATAGAATCGGACGGTGACGTTGTCTTGAAATCTCAGGCTGACGTGGATGCGTTTGCCGAGACAAAAGTTTCTGTCATCAAGGGCAACCTTATAATCGGTGACAATGCCGAGAATACGGCTTCAATCAACAATCTTGAAGCATTGTCAGGTATTAAGGAAATAACCGGTTCGTTACAGATCCTTAACAATTACAAAGGAGAAGCCCTTGATGGTCTCAATATCACAAAAGTCGGTGGAATTCAGCTCGGTACAAAAGAGGCACCATCACCATGTGCTGACACTTACCGATTTCGCCTTGAGCAGCTTCAGGAAATTACAGGAAATCTGGAGCTAAACAACAATGCGGTTCAGTTTATTGAGTTTGACAATCTCACGAAAGTTGAGGGTGACATCTATATCAAAGATGATGCTCTTATTACACTCTATTTCCCGAAACTTGCAGATGTCGGAGGAGACCTTGATCTGAGCGATAACTCAGTAGTCAGACATGAGAATGGTACAAGTGATATCAAAGATACGCCAATAGCTCAATTGGAATTTCCGGCGTTGGAAAATGTCTCAGGAAAATTCTCAATAAATATGCCATCAGATAATTTCCAGTCCTTAAGATTACCGAAATTGCAAACAGCAGGTGAAATTGACTTTTTAGTTGGCTGGCAATTCAAAACATTGGAGATTCCTGAGATTTCAGAAGTAAACGGTAATTTATTATTATCTGGACGTTATGAATCTACTGCGTATGCTAAGTATTTAAATCAAACATTAGAGAGAATCGTAGGGTTAAATAGTCTTAAACAAGTAAAAGGTACGCTGAATATCTCCAATTTTGGTGCGATGTCTGAATTACCGAATTTATCCTCTCTTTCTTTGGTTGGTGGAGTTTTCATTGAAAATTTATGGGGCCTTCAGGGGAAGGGTGTAGTTTGTGACTTGAGCAATGCATCTTTTCAATCATTCAATGATGTTACTCCCTTTATACATACTGGTGGTACGGCATTCGACAAATTAAAGACGATAGATGATTTATCCAATGTGAATATTGAAATGGCTATAATCTGCTATGCTGACAGATGCATACCGGAAATTAATTTAAAAAAGGCTTCGGATTTCACATGTAAATTTGACTTTTCCAATCTTGCAGCTAACGGAAAGAATCTTCCGATTACATTAGAAGAAATCTTAGGTGATGTAGATATAATGGTGCAGAGTTCCCCTAATAAATCAATTGACCTTTCCAATATAAGATCGGTTGAGGGAAATTTTTTCTTTAATTCTACTTTGGCAAAATCAGTTGATTTCTCCTCTCTGGAAAAAGTCGGAGGTTATTTTTGTTTACAGTCATTGAACGGTAAAGGATTAAAACTTGACAAATTGCAATCTGTAAATATGTCTGGGATTAATAAGAGTCGAGCTGGATTTGGGGCAGAAGAAAGGAGAAAAGGACTATTTATACAATCTCTGTCTGAAATCAGTCTTCCGGACTTGGAATCCGTAGGGGGGCTATGCGGATTTCTGAATTACACTGGGCTGAGTTGTCCCAAGCTTAAATCAGTTTCGGAAAAATTATTTATAAGTACCGCTCCCAACTGCTCTCAGGTTTCTTTCCCCGCATTAAATTCTGTACCTAATATCAAGATTGAAAATAATGGTAAACTCTCTGACTTCTCTACTTTCGCCACAGTCATTGAAAACGGTTCAGTGACTGATGGAAATTGGGAGGTAACAGGCTGTAAATATAATCCTACATGGCAAGACATGAAGGAAGGTCGTTGCAAACCTGCTGAATAAAACAGCTCAAACAGTTAAAATTTTTCTGCCAAACCTCGGCTCGTATATTACCTTGAATAGCGGGTCGAGGTTTTCAAATTATTAAAATGAAATTCAAACCGAAACTCTTATATATCCTGACAACACTTCTGTCGCTCACCCTCGCTTCCTGCATGGAGTGGGACTACGGCGATGTGGTAGAAGACTTTAATGCAACCGGCTCAGGACTGTTCATTACTAACGAAGGAAACTTCCAGTATGGCAACGCGACGCTTTCCTATTATGACCCGGCAACGAATCAGGTTCAGAACGAGGTGTTTTTCCGCGCAAACGGAATGAGACTCGGTGATGTGGCGC
>NZ_CAJMXD010000288.1:0-3910 GCF_905219685.1 Barnesiella sp. CU968 | reverse complement strand
TGAAAGACAATCCGCAGGCGCAGGAAATAGCAAAGCTCTTCGGACTCCTTTACCACTTCGAGCATCAGCACCGCATACGCAAAGACGGATGGACGGAAGACGATCACCTTCAGTGGCGACAGCGATACTCAAAGGTGATGCTCGAAAAAATCCGCATGAGACTGACCGCAGTCAAAGACCGCATCGGCGTTCCTCCGGACGACCCGCTGCTTGCCGCCACCGAACATGCGCTCCGGCAATGGAACGAGATACCGCGCATCTTCGCCTCGCCAACCTATAAACTCGACAACAACGAGGTCGAGCGCATCAACCGCTACATATCCCTGACCCGACGCAGGCTGACAATCGGATCCCACTCAGGAGCCGAAGCTGCTGCCCTGTACCACTCTCTTGCGATCACNTGCCACCGCTGCGGAGTCAACGTCTTCGACTANTTCTGCGACATCATCGACCGCTGCACCACATGGCCACCAAACACCCCCATTGAAAAATACCGCGACCTGCTACCCGACCGCTGGAGACCCTCACAAAAATAGCCGCCCAAAATCTGGACGGCTATCTTTTTAGGATATACCTGCTATCGCGGACGGTTGTACTATTCCGTAAGTTTGTATAATTTTGGAGTCGAATCCATAACCCTAAACTAATTGAACTTATGAAATGCAAGATTAAATTGTATGCAGTCCTGTGCATTATCGCGATGTCCGCACTGTCGGCTTCGGCATGGGGGCGTCTCGGACACGACGCAGTGGCAGGAATCGCCGAAAAACATCTCACACCCCGGGCAAAGGCAAATATCGAACGCTATCNGGGGAATCATTCAATCGTTTATTACGCATCATGGATGGACTGGGTCAGGCAGATGCCACATTACAGCCATTCAAGCCGCTGGCATGCCTCAAATGTCGATTCTCTGGGCGTATATTACCCGAGCCAACGACGCGATGCCGTTGAAGGATGCAGAAAGACTTTCGATAATCTGCGACGCCACAAGGAGATGACTGATTCCGCCGTTGCCGACAATATAAAACTGTTTGTGCACATAGTCGGTGACATGCACTGCCCCGGACATGCGTTCTATACCGGTTATGACCAGAAGAATATCTATTNCAAGCTAAACGGTAAAAAAGCCCAGGTTCATGATTTCTGGGACAACTGGGTGCTTGACCAGCATCCCTGGCAATATAAGGAATATGTAGAGCAACTCGACAGATTCGATGACCGCCAGATTGCGGAAATGCAGAAAGGGACACCCGAGGAATGGGCGACCGAATCAGGTAAAGCGATATCCGGAACCTACGGCTGGTTTGAAAACGGAAGGGATTACGACAAAGCCGAGACTTACAGCAGAATCCTTGCCGGAGAAAAGATCGCCCACGAACGCATTGTGCGCGCCGGATACCGCCTTGCACGCCTGCTGAACGAAGTCTTCGACTATTAGCCCTCCTCTTCGGAGTCCTCACGCTCGCGATGCTCGTAGGCATCGACGATGCGCTGAACCAAAGGATGTCTTACGATATCCTTTTTTTCATATTCTATGACTCCGATGCCCTTCACACCTTTGAGTATTCTGAGAGCCTGAAGCAAACCGCTCTGCACGGTTCGCGGAAGGTCGATCTGTGTTGTGTCGCCGGTGATTATCATCTTGCCGTTCATTCCGAGACGCGTCAGAAACATCTTCATCTGATGGCGCGTGGTATTCTGCGCCTCGTCAAGGATTATGACTGCATCGTTCAGCGTGCGCCCGCGCATGAAGGCAAGGGGGGCGATCTGAATTGTCTGCGCCTCCATATATTCTTTCAGCTTCTGTTGTGGAATCATATCCTCCAACGCATCGTAAAGCGGCTGCAGGTACGGGTCTATCTTGTCTTTCATGTCGCCGGGAAGGAAACCGAGTTTCTCACCCGCCTCCACGGCAGGGCGGGAAAGGATTATCTTGCGGCACTGCTTGTTTTTAAGCGCGTGCACGGCAAGGGCTATCGCGATATAGGTCTTGCCCGTTCCCGCCGGACCGAGCGCGAACGTGAGGTCATTCTGTGCGAAACTCCTCACCATCCTTGTCTGGTTGGCGTTGCGCGGAGCTATGGGTTTGCCGTTCTGTCCGTATATTATTACACCTTCCGCATTCACCTCCTTCGGCGGGTCTCCGCGAACGATATCTATAATCGCCTCTTCGTCAAGACGGTTGTATCTGGACGCATGGGCTTCTATGGCATGTATCTTTTTCTCGAATTCCGCAGTCTCGCTCTCTTCACCTATAACCTTGATGACATTGCCGCGCGCCGCCATCCGCAACTTCGGGAAAAGATTGCGTATAAGGCTTATATTTGCATTGTTGACCCCATAAAACGTCTGGGGATCCACATTATCGATTATTACTATTCTTTCGATCATCAAACTATCTTTATTACCAGGAACCGGTCTGTATGGTGTAAACCGGTCTTTATCATCCGACTGAACCCTCAAGCGAGATTTGCAACAGTTTCTGAGCCTCGACCGCGAACTCCATCGGNAGCTTGTTCATAACCTCCTTCGTGTATCCCCCCACAATCAGTCCTACAGCCTCTTCCATCGGAATTCCGCGCTGCATGCAGTAGAATAGCTGCTCCTCGTTAATTTTCGATGTTGTGGCTTCATGCTCGACTGTAGATGAATTATTTCGCACGTCAATATATGGGAATGTATGCGCCCCGCATTCATCGCCCATCAGCAGAGAGTCACACTGCGTGAAATTCCGACACCCCGATGCATCTTTCGACATGCGCACCAGACCGCGATAGGAGTTCTGGGACTTGCCCGCCGAGATACCTTTGCTGACAATAGTGGAACGCGAGTTGCGCCCTACGTGTATCATTTTTGTACCCGTATCAGCCTGCTGCCAATTGTTCGTGACTGCCACAGAGTAGAACTCTCCTACCGACTCGTCTCCCTTGAGAACGCAAGAGGGATATTTCCATGTTATCGCCGAGCCGGTCTCGACCTGAGTCCATGATATCTTGGAGCGATGTCCGCGACAGAGACCGCGTTTTGTCACAAAATTATAGATTCCGCCACGCCCGTCCTTGTCACCGGCATACCAGTTCTGCACAGTGCTGTATTTCACTTCCGCCCTCTCCTCGCAGATAATCTCCACTATCGCGGCATGAAGCTGGTTTTCATCGCGCATCGGTGCTGTGCATCCTTCCAGATAGCTGACATAGGCGTCATCATCCGCAACAATGAGAGTGCGTTCGAACTGTCCTGTTCCCGAGGCGTTTATACGGAAATACGTGCTGAGTTCCATCGGACAGCGCACTCCCTTGGGTATATACACAAACGAGCCGTCGGAGAATACCGCCGAATTAAGCGCCGCATAATAGTTGTCGCGATAGGGAACAACAGTGCCTAGATACTTCTTCACCAGATCCGGATAGTCTTTAACGGCTTCCGAGAAGGAACAGAAGATCACTCCGAGTTCTGCCAGTTTCTCACGATGCGTTGTCTTCACGCTCACGGAATCCATCACGGCATCAACCGCCACACCGGCAAGCTGTTTCTGCTCTTCAAGCGAGATGCCAAGCTTGTCGAAGGTCTTTACAAGCTCCGGATCAACCTCGTCCATGCTTTTCTTAAGCTCTTTCTTTCTGGGTGCGGCGTAATAACTTATCGCCTGAAAATCTATAGGCGGGATTTTCAGATGCGCCCACTCAGGAGGAGTCAATGTCTTCCAATAGCGGTAAGCCTTCAGCCTAAAGTCAAGAAGCCACTCAGGCTCCCCTTTTTTCTCAGAAATGAAGCGCACCACATCCTCGTTGAGACCAGGAGGCACAATCTCCGTGTCTATATCCGATGTGAAGCCATATTTATATTCGGAATTGGTGGCGTCATGAATCGTTTTCTCCGAACTCTGGCGTCTGCCGTTTTCCTGTTC
>NZ_CAJMXD010000287.1:0-3915 GCF_905219685.1 Barnesiella sp. CU968 | reverse complement strand
TATTATCNANAGNATAACGNTNTCCAAAGCAATATTGACTATGAACATGTATATCATTGCACACCAATTTATCTTTAAGATAATATGTTTGGATAATATTAAACTATTGACACAATTTATGTGTTAAAATGATAAACTTCTAAAATTTACAGCCAAGACCACCTCAATTTCCTCTTTCGATGAACTCATCCGGAATTGTTCAAGACAAATGGATNAATCAGGCTATTCCCCCGGCTGCGTAAAAGTCCACATGCGCCGATGGATACTCCATGTGTTGCCTTACCTTAAAAAGATCGGAGCAACGGCTTATACTTGTGAGATTGGGAGGCGGTTCCTATTTGAGACACTTCCAACACTTACTCCGTCCGCACAAAGACGGTATAAGCGAAGTATCAGAATATTAGATGCATTTTTCCAAACCGGTAACATACCTAAACATGCCAAACGTGTCGCAGAACCCCCATTACCCGGCGAAATAGGAGCTGTCTGCAAAGAATTCCTTGTCTATAAGATAGGACAACGTTGCCGGCTTATTACCGTCGAGAATTATCAGAGACTTCTCTCATACTTTGTGACATCATTAAATGTCAATGGAAAGACCACTTTTGCCCAGATAGAAGAGTCCGACATCATTGCGTTTCTCAATGTGGAGGAATCGAAANGCANCCGTCTTAGCACCATGAGGCAATTCTACCGGTATGTATCTAAAAGGCATCCCGACATAAAGGATATGACATATATCTTTGAGTTAATGCATTCGACGAGAACAAGTAGATTGCCATCGACATATGAANGGGACGAAATTAAGGCCATANAATCCCATGTTGATCGTAGCGGCCCGATAGGTAAGCGCACATATGCCATGCTCCTCCTTTCCACGAGGCTCGGTTTAAGGATTTCCGACATCATCGGACNTACATTTGACGATTTGGACTGGGACAGATCCATGCTGAATATCATTCAAGCGAAAACAGGTAGAACCGTTGAACTGCCTTTGTTGAAAGATGTCGGAGANGCGATTGTGTCATATCTGAAAGTAAGACCAAAGACATCAAGCCCCAATATTTTCGTGACTCATGTACTTCCATATACCCCAATGAACCGATCCGGTGCAGCAAGACACATTTCAAATGTGATTGTGGGAAGCAACATACATACCGCCGGACGTAAACACGGGCCTCATTCAATGCGGTTTTCACTTGCGACCCGTCTGCTCCAGCAAGGGACAGGGCTCGTGTGCATCTCTGAAACGTTGGGCCATAGTGGGACTGACGTGACAATGAACTACTTGCGCATAGACATCAATTCATTGACACGTTGTATGCATGATGTGCCACAAGTGGATGATAATTTTTACAATCAATCAAACGGTGGATTTTATGAATGAGAACAGGAAATACACCAGCGTGTTTGCACCGTATCTGGAACGTTTTGTAGCCATGAAGGATGCCGGCGGTCTTAGTCCCCGCAGCGGACTCTATGACGCATTGCGTCTTTTTGACCGATTCGCCACTCAGGAAAGTATCCCTAATGTAGAGCTGAGGGCAGAAACAATAGCCCATTGGGTTGAGAAAACCATGTCCGGGAACAAGCNCGCAACAATNNATGAGAAGAGTAGCGCCATCGGTCAGTTCTGTAAATATCTTATCAGACTCGGAATAAAATGCGAGGTGCCGGCATATCCCCGCAAACCCAAAAAGACGTATACGCCATATATCTATTCCAGGGAGGAAATACAGAAGATTTTTCGAGCAGCCGACGCCTTACGCCTCGGTTCGTTGCGCTATCATTCAGTAATATTTTCAGTCCCGGTTCTTCTTCGGCTTCTTTACTCGACCGGTATGAGAATCGGAGAGGCGTGCAGCCTGAAGAATTCAGATGTTGATATACAAACGGGTAAGATAACCGTCCGGAATACGAAAAACAGGCAGGAACGCCTACTGCCTATAATCCCTACGCTTCAATATGCAGTAACGCAATATCTTGATTATAGGAGCAAACTACCTGTCAAAAAAATAGATAATCCCGACTCTTATTTTTTGGTGAATCTCAGGGGCGATAGGCTACATCCGAGCTGCATAGGCGCATGGTTCCATAAGATACTCAGGGATGCTGACATAAAGTACATACCCGGAATTGGACCGAGGATACACGACCTCCGACACACCTTTGCCGTGCATGCTCTTGACCGGATGGCAAAAGAGGGCCGTGATGTTTACTGCATCCTGCCGGTACTGTCCGTGGCGTTAGGGCACAAATGTGTCACCGACACCGAATATTATGTCAGAATCACCAATCAGGCATATCCAGACTTCTCCGAACTGACCACACCCATATCAGAATACGTATTCCCAACGATAAAAACAATATAGTTTATGAACAGGACAGAAACATATATAGCCAGATACATCGGAAACTTCTTTTCGGTCTATTTGTGTGCCGAGAAAGGTTGCAGTCCCCACACTGTAAGATCTTATGCCAATGCGTTGTCATCATATATTGATTTCATTGAAACGACACAACACATTCGTTCAGAACGTATCACCACGGCGTATGTCACAAAAAAACTTGTGCTTGAATACCTTTCATGGCTTGAGGACAAGAAAAATGTCTCGGTATCAACCCGCAATCAGCGGCTTGCCGCTATCCACTCGTTATGCCGATACCTGCAACGTGTTGATGTGCCTCATATTGACAGATGGCAGGATGTGCTGACCATAAAAACAAAGAAAGGTACTGCCAAGCCCATGTTGTTTCTATCAGTTGACGGAATAAGGCTGTTGNTANACCAAATTCCAACAGACACAATCAGCCACCGACGAGATCTTGCCATGCTGGCACTGCTCTATGACACAGGGGCGAGGGTCAATGAGCTGGTACTTTTACGTCCCTGCGACCTTCACCTTGAAGAACCGGCGTATCTGGTTCTTCAAGGGAAAGGAAACAAAAACAGGGCGGTGCCTCTGCAAAAGAAGAACGTGGCACTACTGACCGAATACCTTAATGACAACCTTCTGCATCGGCCGGAAATGCAGACGGAACCATTATTTAAAAATAGAGTTGGAGGACGGCTCACATGTGCAGGGGTAACGTATATACTTATGAAATACATCCGAAAGGCTCATTCTGCNAATCCTGANTTAGTTCCTGTGAAACTGTCTCCNCATTGCCTACGTCACACAAGGGCAATGCATCTTTTGCAAGCCGGAGTGAATCTTGTATATATCAGAGATATTCTCGGACATGTCTCAATCCTGACTACTGAAATATATGCCCGTGCGGACTCCAGGCAGAAACGGGAGGCCCTGGAGAAAGCATACAGGGATGTCATCCCCGAGACTTCAGATGATGGATCGAGACCGTCTTGGGAAACAGACAGGAACCTTAAAGAATGGCTTAAAAGGCTTGGTTCCAGAAATCATTAAATAATCAATAGCGATGACGCCTTATCCTGTCAATAAGAATCGCCGGGTTGATGCTTACTCCATCACATTTTAAAGTGATGTGAAGATGGGGACCAGTAGAACGACCAGTGGAACCGGCATTCCCAATCGAATCTCCCGCTAAAACCAAGCTTCCTTCGGACACAAGACACCGGCTTAAATGATAATACTCAAAAGCATACCGACCACTACGGACTATAACATACCGGCCCCTGCTATTATCAAAACCCACCTCGGCAACCACTCCCNCGAACATTGCATATGTCGGTTCTCCGGCAACTGCTTTTAAATCCACGCCATTATGCCATCTGGATTTTTTTGTAAACGGATCTGTACGCCTCCCAAAATGGGATGTAACAATAATCTTTCTCAGTGGAGCTGACAAAATAGATCTTTTCTCACTGGCGTCTCTTAAAATCTGTTAATGCGAAATTGTTAAACTCTGTATTCATGTTGGTTACGCGATTTTCTG
>NZ_CAJMXD010000286.1:0-3919 GCF_905219685.1 Barnesiella sp. CU968 | reverse complement strand
TTGAAATTAAAGAAACAGGTGAGTTTATCGGCTATGTTGGATTCCACCGCTTTACTTTCAATGCCCCCTTTTCACCGGGATGGGAAATAGGCTGGCGAATATCTGATAAATTCTGGAATAAAGGGTATGCTACGGAAGCGGCGAGGGTGTGTATAAAGCATGCACGAGAGAAAAAATTATGCAAGAGACTATACTCCTTTACTGCCGTACCTAATATTCCTTCAGAGAATGTCATGAAGCGCATCGGAATGACTTTTGAAGGGCTGTTCATGCACCCGTCGTTAGCCGATGGCCACTGGTTGAAAGAACACAAACTGTACTCGATAAATTTATAATGGCACTGCCCAGTTCCGGGAAGGCGAGTCTGTTATATGCCGACAACGCAGGAAGGCGGCACATCACTGTCTCGGCTCGTGGACTGCTCCCTCTCTTGCCGCTTTCGCAGTGATTGCTTCTATCCGGTCGCTTATATCAAATTACCCTTTCAACAACAGTGGTAACAGTAACTGCTGTTGCTATAGCCGCAGTTGAAAGACCACGGCTTGTGTCTCTTGCAGAGCATAAGCCCCGTGAGAATGTGCAGAAAGGATATTCGCAGGGACGATATAGTGCAATACCGTTTTTCGCCCCGATCGGAACCCTAAATAAGAAATCTGTTGCTCAATCAAAATAAATTTACTATTTTTGTAACAGTGGTTACTGTAACAGCTGTTACTATAATATGAAATTCTACGACAGAGAGATAGAGACTGAGAAATTGAGGCGTATCGAGACGACATCCAAGGAATACGCCCAGATGACCGTCATAACCGGACGAAGACGTATCGGAAAGACAACGCTTATAAAACACGCCTACGAAGGCAAAGAGATGATATATTTCTTTGTGGCGCGTAAGAGCGAGGCTTTATTGTGTCAGGAACTCTCCGATACGATGCGTGATGTGCTTGGCGAGGATTTGGGCGACTTTTCGAGTATAGCCCGATTGTTCGCGTCTATCATGCAGATTGCCAAGCGTCGGCATTTCACACTCGTTTTTGATGAGTTTCAGAATTTCAAATATGTCAACGAGTCATTCTTCAGTGAAATGCAGAATGTGTGGGACAGCAACAAGAATGAGGCACGGATAAATCTGGTAGTATGTGGCTCATTGTATTCAATGATGACCAAGATATTCGATGATAAAAAGGAACCTCTTTACGGCAGGGCAACCTCACGCATCCGACTTCGTGAATTTCCACTTTCAACACTTCGTGAGATAATGCGGGACAATAATCCCGATTACACTCCCGATGACCTGCTTGCAATGTATATGATTACGGGCGGGGTTGCAAAATATGTGGAACAGCTCCATATGCAGAAGGCATTCACAAAAGGGAAGATAATAGAATCTGTACTGTCATTCGGCTCCTACTTCATTGNCAAGGGGAAGGAGTTGCTATCCGATGAGTTCGGCAAAGACTATGGTAATTACTTTTCCATTCTGTCTGCAATCGCCGGAGGTTTCAATGAACGCGGAGAAATCAAATCCTATACCGGCGTGGAAGCAGGAGGCTACCTCGACAAGCTGGAGAATACATACGATCTTGTGTATCGTTACCGACCTTATCTCGCAAGTGAGAATAGCCGTAATGTAAAATACGGTATAAAGGACAACTTCCTCAATTTCTGGTTCAGATTCATATATAAATACCGGAGTGCAGTGGAGATTGGAAATCTTGCCTATGTAAAGGAAAAGGTGCTTGCTGATTATTCTACCTTCTCGGGGTGGATTCTTGAACGCTATTTCAGGCAGATGTATCGTGAGACAGGTCTCTATAACATTGTGACAAACTATTGGGAGAAAGACGGCAACAATGAGATTGACCTTATCGCTGTCAACGAGACAGACCATGAGATTGTAATCGGTGAAGTCAAACGCAATCCGCGGCGTATCGACCTTCATGGTCTGGAGCAAAAATCGCAGAATATCGTGTCAAAGCGTAAAGGCTGGCATATTGAATATGCTGTCCTATCTCTTGAAGACATGGGACACTGATAGCAGCAACCATCTAAATCTCAAAGCCTAAACTACAGAGCACATGGGACATTATTGCTGGAAGTGCGGTCAGTATCTCGCCAATGAGAAATTTTCGGGCAAAGGTCACGCTCGCCATATATGCAAGAAGTGTATGGCAGAGGAACGCGCCCACCGCCGCCAGCTACTGAAAGAAAAGCGGGAGCGTGGCGAAATTCCCGAACTGAAATTGAAACCGGTGTCTCAGAAGGTCATTGACTATGTTGAAAATGAGATTATCCCCCGCTATGCCGCCTTCGACAAGGCGCATCAGGAGAGCCATGTCCGAATGGTCATTGAGCAAAGCATAAAACTCGCCGAACATACACCGGCTATGAATTCCGATATGGTCTATATCATAGCGACATTCCATGACCTCGGTCTTGTCAACGGCAGGGAAAACCATCACAAGGAATCCCGCACGATACTCGAAGCGGACGAGTTTGTAAAGTCGCACTTCACCCGCAAGCAGATTGTGACTATGGGTCGCGCCGTTGAAGATCACCGTGCATCGAATCAGAAGAAGCCTCGCAACGGTTACGGAATGATTGTAGCGGAGGCCGACCACTTTATCGAGGCAGACACGATAATCCGAAGAACCATCCAATACGGTCTTGCAAATTATCCCAAACTCGACAAAGCCGGACACTATCAACGGACAATCGAACACCTCAACGAGAAGTACGGCCCGAAGGGTTATCTGAAAATATGGATACCGTGGAGCGACAACGCCAGGAACCTGAAGAAACTTCATGTGCTACTCGCCGACAAGAAGAAACTTGAAGATATTTTCACCGTATGCTTACAAATAATATGGAAAACAGAACTGGTTTGGGTTGATGCCCACCCCGACATCACATTGCCTGGCGATGATTACACCGGTTATCATGCAATGGCATTTACAGCTATCATGGGAAAAGTTGCCCCCGAAATCGGCGGATAGCTTCCGGCAAAAGTCTCGCCTGACAAAATTTGTCTTGCCGGATTGAGGGTGTACGAATATCCTTACATTGAAAAACGTGTGGAGGATTTTGGCTTGGTGCATTTCTCTCCGGCAGAACTTGCTTCCAATAGCGAATCCATTATCAACTGGTTACACAAAAGCGGTGCATTGAAAGTGATGATTCACTTCGATATTAACGTTATGGATTCCTCCAACATTCTTGCAGCAGTTGCCGACGGGCACGAAGGAGGATTAAAACTTAAGGAAGTTGTCCGTCTCATCAATTCACACCTGTAAAACTTGCCGTTATCGGCAAGTTTTGCTATCTTTGCATTATATTTTAATCAATGTTTTGCCGATAGATGGAATGTATTTCAGTTAAATCATGGGCAGAGATGCATGGAGTTTCGGAGCGAACAGCCCGAAACTATTGCGCACAGGGTAAAATAGAAGGTGCTTATCTCGTAGGAAAGACGTGGAACATACCTGAGGATGCACTCCCCAAAAAACGCTCAAATAAGACTTCAATATCTCCCTTATTGCAAGCTGTCAGAGAGCAAAAAGACGGAAAAATAAAAGGAGGTATCTATCACCGAATACAGATTGACCTGACTTATAACTCCAACCACATCGAAGGCAGTAAGCTGACGCATGACCAGACCCGTTTTATATTCGAGACCAATACCATAGGGGTTTCAGAAGGTACAGTGAATGTGGATGACATCATTGAAACCACAAATCATTTCCGCGCCATCGACTACATCATTGACAACACAGAGGGGAAACTCATGGAAGCATTTGTAAAGCATCTTCATTTTCTTCTCAAATCAGGGACATCAGATGAACGGAAATCATGGTTTAAAGTTGATGATTACAAGAAACTGCCGAATGAGGTCGGCGGGAATGATACCATAGAGCCGGAG
>NZ_CAJMXD010000285.1:0-3922 GCF_905219685.1 Barnesiella sp. CU968 | reverse complement strand
GCCCTTCGCTCACCTCGTCATTGGCAAGCACCGTGCCCAGTTCCGGACACCAGTTCACCATTGTTTCACCTTGGTATGCAATGCGGTAGTTCATCAATCTCTCCCGCTGCTGTTTTTCAGAAAGTGCGTTCCATTCATCTGCAGTGAATGTGATTTCTTTTGTTGCTGCAGGGTTGATACCCTTGCTGCCGTGAACAGCGAAATGCTCAATAAGTTTGGTAATAGGCTGAGCCTTATGCATGTCAAGGTCGTAATAAGAGTTGAACATTTGCATGAATGCCCATTGAGTCCATTTGTAATATTCAGGATCGCATGTGCGGATTTCTCGGCTCCAGTCGAACGAGAAACCTATCTTGTCGAGCTGGGCACGATAACGTGCGATGTTTTCCGATGTGGTTTTTTCCGGATGTTGACCTGTCTGTATGGCATATTGCTCGGCGGGAAGACCGTATGCGTCATAGCCCATGGGATGAAGCACGTTGAAGCCCTGCTGGCGTTTGAAGCGTGCGTAGATGTCACTTGCTATATATCCCAGCGGGTGACCGACGTGAAGTCCGGCTCCGGAGGGGTAGGGGAACATGTCAAGGACATAGAATTTTTTCTTGTCAGGGTTCTCGACAGTTTTGTAGGTCTGGTTCTCTCGCCAGTAGTTCTGCCATCGGCTTTCAATTTCCTTATGATTGTATTCCATAACTGGTTGTTTGAATTTCTATTTTCTGTAAATTGCAAAATTAATAAAAAAAAAGGAGATATTATGACATTGTTTTGTTGTTGGCTTTAAATTGATTAGTTTTGCCGACCGAATCCGGCTCCGTGCATAGAAAGCCGAGCGCGAAGAGCATCTCCCTTGTGTCCGCTCTTGCAATCCGGTGCGACACTGCGGAGCCGACACAAAAATGACGCTTTTTCTCAAAAGCGTCATCCTCCTTATAACCAAAATATTTATTATCTTCAAACGACCGATGCATAAATCCATTCAGAAGGTTACTCATCGCGGATTCAAGCCTCCGTGTGAAGCCGGCAACCGGTCCTCACGAAAGGATTGCCTGTCTCTAAAGCAATTCTTCTATAGTTTCTCAACTTTTGGATTGATGCAATTGCTCTTTTAAGCAGTTATCGATTTATTCTATGTAATCGTTTGCAAAAATAGTGCAATTTTTTTGAATAATTTAATTTTTGCGAGAGATTTAAGTGTTATTAAATGTTAATATTCTTTGTGATTGCACAGTTTTTAGCATATTTTGCCCGTTTTTGGTGTGATTTTAACCATTATATGTTTTGATTTGGCATATAATGAATCGGGCAGCCGATTGTGCGGAAAGGTGCGGATATGTGCAGATTTATTGCCTTTTTGCGCGGCGAATGCCGGGCAGCGGTATGCGCTCGGCAATGATAACCGTCCCGATATAAATGCACAGGAAGATGACGCGTACAGCGTAAAGCAGCCAGACGGGGAAGAGGGTGTCGATATACATTCCGGCATAATACAGCGCACCTGCAAACAGGATGTAGAGTCCCATTCTTCCGAGCTGGTATGGCAGAGGATAATATTTGCGTCCGAGAAAATAAGACACTGTCATCACAGTGAAATAGCTGATGAGCGCTGCCCATGCCGCTCCCATGTATCCGTTGGGAATGCCGATTGCCGGTACGAGCAGGAGGTTTAGTCCAAGCATGAGAACAAAGCATAGAAGCGAGAGGTACATTCCCCATTGCGTGCGGTCGGTCAGCTTATACCACATGGAGAGATTGAAGAAGATTCCGAAGCACAGCTCTGCAAGCATCATGACTGGAACAACCCTGAGTCCGGGCCAGTATGAGGGTGAGATGAAATGCTTGAGTATCGGGAGGAAGAACATTACTCCGAGGAATATGAAAAGACCGAAAATCAGGAAAAATTTCATGGCATCGCAGTAGGCGAGTCTGCGGCTTTCTCCATCATTTTTAGCCTGTGCGAATATGAAGGGTTCGTAGGCGTAACGGAATGCCTGGGTAAACATAACCATGACTATGGCGATCTTAATGTTTGCGCCATAGATGCCGACCATAGAGCGGGCGGCTTCCTCGCTTCCTTTGAAGATATAGGGAATAAGCATCTGCCCCATGTTCTGGCTCATTATTCCGGCGACTCCCAGAATGAGCAGCGGCCAGCTGTATGCCAGCATCTTGCGGAGGAGTCTGCCTTCGATGCCGAATCTGTTTTTGCGAATCTCAGGCAGCAGGCATGCCATGACAATAAGTGAGGAAATAAGGTTTGCCACGAATATCCAGCCTATTCCGAACGATTCTCCGCCGGCGGGTTCGTAAAACCAACTCACGAGTCCCGGAAAATGTTTCATCAGTGCCGGACAGCATAACAGAAAAAAGAGATTCAGAGCTATGTTCAGAGCTATGTTAAGCAGTTTTATACCGGCGAATCTTAAGGCTTTTTTCCGATAGCGGAGATAGGCGAAGGGTATATTGGAGAATGCATCTACAGCCACAGTCACGCCGAGCAGCCATACGTACAGGCTGTGGTGCGGAAGCAGTATAAGTTCGGACACAGGGCTGAGGAAGAGTGTGAGCAGGATGATGAAAAGCAGGGAAGTGGTTCCCACTGATGTCAGGGAGGTGGCGTAGACTTTATCCGGGTCAGGCTCCTTGTTGGCGAATCTGAAGAAGCCTGTCTCCATGCCGTAGTTCAGAATCACCAGCATCACAGCGGTGAAACTGTAGAGATAACTTACTATTCCGTATTCCTCGGTAGGGAAAAGATATACATAGAGAGGAACGAGACACCAGTTGAGGAATCTCCCTACGATGCTGCTGAGACCATATACGGCAGTCTCTTTGGCTAATGATTTGATACCGGCCATATTTTCAGGGGCTGTTGGGGTTAAACTTGGATGTGGGAATGCAGGGTGCCGTGCGAATCAGTCGAAGAGGGTGGACTGAAGCGGTCCCTGGGTTCTGCCGAGGTGGCGGTAGGCGAGTTCCGTGACTTCGCGTCCGCGCGGTGTGCGCTTGAGGAATCCCTCTTTGATAAGGAAGGGCTCGTATACTTCTTCTATGGTGCCGGCATCTTCTCCGATTGCTGTCGCTATTGTTGTCAGACCTACCGGTCCTCCTTTGAATTTGTCGATTATGGTCAGCAGGATACGGTTGTCGATTTCATCGAGTCCGTATCGGTCGATGTTGAGCGCTTCAAGCGCGTGGCGTGCGATCGGGAGGTCTATGCGGCCGGAGCCGCGAACCATCGCGAAGTCGCGCACACGACGCAGCAACGAGTTGGCTACACGCGGTGTGCCACGGCTGCGCAGTGCGATTTCAAGCGCGGCTTCATCGTCGATTCCGATTTTAAGAAGTCCGGCAGAGCGTTTCACAATCCCTTTGAGAATATTGTGGTCATAATATTCCAGATGACAGTTTATGCCGAATCGGGCACGTAGTGGAGCTGTGAGGCTCCCGCTGCGGGTTGTCGCTCCGATAAGGGTGAAGGGGGAGATTGTGAGCTGAACGCTTTTCGCGCCAGGACCCTTGTCAAGAAGAATGTCTATACGGAAATCCTCCATGGCGGAATAGAGATATTCTTCCACAACGGGATGAAGACGGTGGATCTCGTCTATAAAAAGGACATCGTGGTCTTCGAGGCTCATGAGAATTCCGGCAAGGTCTCCGGGCTTGTCAAGCACGGGTCCTGATGTGACTTTGAAACCCACGCCGAGTTCGTTTGCCACTATGTTTGACAATGTTGTCTTCCCGAGTCCCGGAGGACCGTGGAGCAGGGTGTGGTCAAGAGCCTCTCCGCGCATGCGTGCCGCCTCTACAAACACGCGTAGATTGTCGATGATTTTCTCTTGTCCGCTGAAGTCGTCGAAGGCAAGCGGACGCAATGCCTTTTCTATGTCCCGGTCGTTGCCATCGGGGCGGTTGATGCGTTCTC
>NZ_CAJMXD010000284.1:0-3931 GCF_905219685.1 Barnesiella sp. CU968 | reverse complement strand
CAATTTGCAGAATGGGCAAGCTTCTGGTCGGATGAGACCACCGGAGAAAAAGGTATCTTCGACCCCTCTCCTGAAGGATGGATGGTTCCGGCTTACAAGAACAATCTGTCTCCGTGGAATTCATTCCTCAGTGGCAGTGATTCTATAATCGATCCCACTACCGTTTATCCGGTTGGCGGTCGAATGAGATTTGACGGAAAATTCGGCAACTGCGACCATGTGATGTTATTCTCAGGCACGATGGATGGTCTCAAGACTTTTGCGTTTGACGCAACCAATACGTGGGGGCAGATCAACAACTACAGTGCCGGCAACGCTTTGAATGTAAGATGCGTAAAGATTCAGTAATCTTCACAACAGATTCATGAAAAAATCCATTTATATATTTGCGGGAGTGGCGCTCAGCTGCATGTTGATGTCGTGTGAAGACATCAACGAAGGCGGTGTGGACCGCCACCCCCAGCTTCCCGTGAAACTCAAGGCCTCTATAACCCCCTTCGAGCAAGAAAAGCCGGAGACATGGAAAGGTGAGGAAGAATTCGGAGTGTTCATGTTCCCAAGCGGGGAGGAAAAAGGTTTTGCCTCCTCTAAATGCGTCCGTTTTAAAACTGACGCTGAAGGAGAGCTGTCCATTACTGAAGCAGGAACGGAACTCATGTATCCCAAGGATGCCGCAAAAGTTGACTTCATTTGTTTCACACCGTTTGAAGAATCAGCCTTGACCTCCCGTGCTCTCTCTCTTGATGTCAGCACACGCGAGAAGGCTCTTGCATGCGACTATCTTTATTCGGATAACAGCCGCAATAAATACCCCGCGTTGGCTCCCGTCAAGATTCAGATGAAGCATGTGCTGAGTGCCGTGAGGTTCGAGATTACGGCTGAGGATGATATTCTTCCTGCCGAACTGAAAAATCTTAATCCCCATATGGAGGGAGTGAACGCTACCGGCAGCTTCAATCTCGGCGATGCCACTCTGACACCCTCAGGGACGGCGACCGCCATCCCTATGTTGGCAGACGAGGGGATGACTTCGGCAGACTGCCTTCTTCTTCCAGCCACTTCCAACGTGACCGTACGCTGCAACGTGGCAGGTCAGGAATTCCGCAAGAAATTGGGAGACCTCACCTTTGAAAGAGGGAAATTATATATTTTTGACCTCCATGTGTCCCACCCCGGATTCGAGATTTCGCTCCGGGAGATAGAGGACTGGGTTGTAGAAACTTATGATTGAATTAGACGATGACTTGCTTTTAAAAGGATTGGGCGAAGGCTCTCACGAAGCCTTCGCTGCAATCTTTTTGAAGTATTATCGTAGCCTTGTGCTTTATTGCAATTCATTCATAACCGACATGACAGAATGCGAAGACATTGTAAGCAGTGTCTTCGTGGAATTGTGGGAGAAGAGGAAAATCCTAAGGATCAGTTCACTGCGTAATTTCTTGTTGTGCAGTGTCCGCAACGATTGCCTCGATTCCATCAAACACCGCAAAATAGTGGAAACCTATGCCGCGCGCCTGTTGACTTCTGTCAATATCGACACGGCAGCCCTCGACAGCTATCTTCTCTACGATGAACTTGACCGATATATAAATAACGTGCTCGATTCATTAGATCCCAAGAGTGTGCAGGCTTTCAAGATGAGCCGATGGGATGGGATGAAATACGATGACATAGCGAAAGAGCTGAACGTGTCGCGAAGAACTGTGGAAGTTCGCGTAACCAACGTTATCCGGCTGCTTCGCGAAAACCTTAAGAAACATTTTCCTACCATATAATGACATGAAAAGAATTATTGACGACGATTTGATTGTAAGTTGTCTGGCAGGAGAAGCCGACAACGGTGAATTGGAAGAACTGGCTAAGGAGATGGCAGGTTCGGATGAGGTTACGCAAGACTTTCTTGCAATCAAAAATGTCTGGGATGCAGCTGTTTCCCCGCAAACCATCTCCAGTATAGATGTGAACGAGTCGTTGAGGAAAACCCTCAGCGAAATCCGGGAATGCGATGAAGCCGGACTCTCATTCAAGCGGAGATCTTTGAAATTCATAATGCGTTTCGCCGCTGTCATGTCTCTTCCGCTTCTTTTGCTTTCAGGATATCTGTATTTTAATAACAATGCGCTTCGGCCTCAGCATGTAGCCGTCGCACTTGATGTCAAGGCGATGCCCGGAAGCCTTGTCCACACACTTCTCCCTGACAGCACGGAAGTCTGGATGAACGGAGGGACAACGCTCTGGTATCATCAGGAGGGTGAAGGCAGGAGGGACGTGACAATCGAAGGTGAAGCATATTTCAAGGTTGCCAAAGACACAGTGCATCCATTCGTGGTCACCACACCGTCTTCGCTCCATATAGAGGCAGTGGGCACTGAATTCAATATCTGTTCATATCCCTCCGACTCGCTTACTTCCGTCACCCTGACCGAGGGTGCGGTAAGGGTTGACGACAACAGCTGGGAATCGTCAATGACTCCTGATCAGACAATAGTCTATAATTCAAATCAGAAAAAAAGTGTGCTATATCTCGGCAATACCGAGAAAATCGTTTCCTGGAAAGAGGGAAACTTAGCGTTTCACAATGAGATGCTTAAGAATGTGTATAAACGTATAGGACAGATATTCGATGTCCAGTTCGATGTTGACAAACGCCTGCAGAACGTTATCCTCTACGCCACGTTCGAGAATGCATCGCTCGACCAGATACTGTCACTGATACAGAAATCCACTCCTCTCATCTACAGTATATACGAAGATTCCGAAGACGGCACTTCGAAAAAGAGGATAAAAGTGATTGCAGGATAAAACGTAATATTTCATTCAATCATTCCAAATAATTAAAATATTTATGAATTCTCAAACCATTAAAAACCATGGGAAATAGCCGGAGTGGTTTGATATAGTCTCCATCGAAAGAAGTACAAATGGTTTGATAAATAAATAATAATATGAAGTATAAGAGTCTTTTGGTTGCTGCGGTATGCACCGTGGTGGGAGGAGTATATGCAAATGAGACGGATTTGCCGCAGCTATGGAAGGATCCGGTTGAGAAGGTTGTGGCTGCCATGACGCGTAGTGAGAAAGCCCGTTTCGTCATCGGCACCGGAATGGAAGGGATCGACAACGGCGACCGGGCTGTTATCGGTTCCACAAAACTCATCGTGCCCGGTGCCGCCGGCACAACTTACCCTATAGCGCGCCTCGGGATTCCGGCTATAGTTTTTTCCGACGGACCTGCCGGAGTCAGGATAGATCCCAGGAGGGAAAATGACACGAACACATATTTCGGCACTCATTTTCCTATGCCCACACTTTTAGGGGCGACATGGAATACGGAGGTTGCCGGCGGTATCGGCAAGGCGATAGGGGAGGAAGCCCGTGACTATGGCGTTGACGTGATGCTTGCGCCGGCGTTCAATATCCAGAGGCATCCCCTCTGCGGAAGAAACTATGAATATTATTCGGAAGATCCGGTGGTCAGTGGCAAACTTGCCGCCGCGTATGTTTGCGGTCTTCAAAGTTGCGGTGTGGGAGCGTGCGTGAAGCATCTTGCCGCCAACAATCAGGAAACCAACAGAAAAGCGAATGAATCAATAGTGTCGCAAAGGGCGCTCCGTGAGATTTACCTCAAAGCGTTCGAACATACTGTCAAGGAATCCGACCCGTGGTGCGTGATGTCATCATATAATTATCTCAACGGACATTATACTTCGGAAAGTCCGGAACTGCTCGATTCTCTGCTGAGAGGTGAATGGGGATTTGAAGGGGTGGTAGTGTCCGATTGGTTTGGAGGCTCTAATGCCGTGGCACAGATGAACGCGGGTAACGAGCTCCTGCAGCCGGGCTATCCAAAAGAGTATGAACGTATAATGGAAGGTCTTGAAACAGGGGAATTCGATGAGGCTGTTCTTGACCGTAACATAATCAAGGTTCT
>NZ_CAJMXD010000283.1:0-3940 GCF_905219685.1 Barnesiella sp. CU968 | reverse complement strand
CCACAGTCTTCGGACTGTTTAACATTCATTCATAATCTCAAACCCTCTGACCCGTCAATATTTTTCAGGACGCCACATATATTGACGAGCAATCTTTCCGACTTAAGTCACGGCGATGTTGTGCTCAACAAGATGCTTGTTAACAATGACGGCAGTAAATTATATGCAACCAATAACGGTCTGTTCAAATACGTGTCAGATAAGGATTATCGCCCCATTCTGCCCGGCTCGGCTGTCAACGACATTATTATTGCAAAGGGCTATTTGTTTGCGGCTACTTCATCGGGCTTAAAATTCATGCGCAACGACCATGCGGTCAAAGATGTCGGGCTGCTTAAAGATACCAATATACAGAGTCTGTATTTCGATGAAGCAAGCGACGCCTT
Organism: Barnesiella sp. CU968; assembly: GCF_905219685.1. Classification (NCBI taxonomy): domain Bacteria; kingdom Pseudomonadati; phylum Bacteroidota; class Bacteroidia; order Bacteroidales; family Barnesiellaceae; genus Barnesiella; species Barnesiella sp. CU968. The sequence continues at coordinate 3,554 of NZ_CAJMXD010000283.1, read as the reverse complement.
GTATATCGGGGCTTTTAACAAGGGCTTATATATGCTGAATTTGTCGGATTTCAACGTTGTCCAGATACATACCACAAACAGCCTGTTACAGAAACCAATCCGCTCGATTGTCAAGCTGAGCCCGGAACGGCTTGCCATAGGCATTGACGGCAGCGGTGTCCTGGCTTATAATGCAAAGGACAACTCACTCACCACGTTTGTCAACACGGAACTCGCACCTGAATTTTCATTTACCGGCAACGGCATATATGCACTGTTGAATGACGGCAACGGCAATCTGTGGATTGGCAGTTATACCGGAGGGGTGACAATGGTGAGTCTGTCGCAGTCGCCCATACAGATAATTACACATATAAAAGACAATCCCAACTCTCTTGTCAACAACAATGTGAATTATATCATAGAGTCGACAGACGGAAATATATGGTATGCAACTGACCGCGGAATAAGCATTTACAATCCCCGTACCGGAATCTGGAGAAATTCATTATCCGGAATAGTCGTTGTGTCGCTGTGTGAGGACGGCAACGGAAATGTACTGGCAGGTTGTTATGGCGACGGCGTATACCGTATGGATTTGTCGGGAAACATCAAGGGGCACTGGACACAAAGCGATGGAGCCTTGTCATCGAACTATATCTTCGCAATACAGACTGATTGTCATGGCAAGATATGGGTCGGCTCTCCTCACGGCTGCCTCGTAGCCCTTAATAGCGACGGCTCGTTATATCATAGGTTTGAGATAGACGGCGTTATGTCAATCAGTGTCGTTGACGAGAAGCGTATAGGTGTCGCTACCGGCAACGGATTTTATATCATCGATGCCGACACGAACAGCTATAACTGGTACGCCAATTTTCAAGAGCAGTCAGAGCACGACGTAAGTGCATATATAATCCCGATGATGTTCACAAAAGGTACCACAGTATGGCTTGGAACCGAAGGTGGTGGTCTTAACCTGTATGATTATAAGAACAGGAAAATCATACGCGAGATAAAAATGTCAGACGGATTGCCCTCAAATGATATATACGGTCTTGTGCATGATGACAAGGGACGCCTTTGGGCAAGTACAGGCAACGGTCTCGCAATCATAGGCGATTCAACAGTTTCCAGTCTTAACTTTATCAACGGAATTGCCAGAGAATATAACAAGTCCTCGATTTTAAGGACATCTAACGGTGATTTGATTTTCGGCAGTACGGCAGGCGCAGTCAGGCTGTCGCCCGACAAAATCAGTGTAGCTGAATACTCCGCACCATTGAGAATATCCCGATTCACTATTGACGGCATCAGCGAAGAGGAGTCTGCCAAGATTATACCGGAGCTTTTTGAGATGCTGCAAAACCGGAATATAGTGCTCAGTGCCAGTCATAATTCGTTTGATGTTGATTTTGAGGCAATAAACATAGACTATCGCAATGACATCGCTTATCAGTATATCCTTGAAGGGTATGACCACGATTGGAGCGAAATGACCATGGACGGTACCGCCCGCTTCCGGAATGTGCCGCCGGGCAATTATACCCTAAAAATAAAAGCGTTGCGTAAAAGCGACGGACGAGTCATAGATGAAACCTCTATTGACATCACTGTCGAAGAACCGTGGTGGAATACAATATGGGCGAGAATATGCTATCTGGCTATAATAGCCTTTATTATATATTTTATAATTAGGTATAAATGGTATCAGTTGCGAAAAGAGCATGACGAAGACAAAATCAGATTTTTCATCAATACAGCCCACGACATCCGCACTCCATTGTCATTGGTCATGTCGCCCATTGAAGAGCTGAAGACACAGAACGGTCTTTCCGAAAAGGCTAAATATCTGCTCGATGTGGCGGGCGCAAATATACGAAAGCTTAATGCTGTCACCGCTCAGCTGCTCGATTTTGAAAAGATTGATTCGAGAAAAGCAAAGGTCAACATCGAGCCGATCAATCTTAATTATCTATTGTCGGAGGAACTGAGTTGTTTCAATAATGTTGGTGAAAAACGCGGCATCACGCTTCACCTGCAAGTTCCCGATGAGCAGGTAGTGGTTTCAGCTGACAGACATCTGCTTGAACTTATGCTTGATAACCTCATGTCGAATGCCTGCAAATATACCAATCAAGGTGGCAAAGTGGAGGTGTCACTAACCGCAAACAAGTCAAAGGCTGTCATCAGGATTACCGACAATGGTATAGGCATACCTGAGAAAGAGCAGAAAAACATATTCACAAATGTCTATAGAGCCGAGAATGCGAGAGCGTCACAAGAAACAGGCAACGGTTTCGGTCTGCTTCAGGTCAAGCGTATAGTGGAAATGCTCAACGGCAACATAGGCTTTACATCCAAAGAGAATGCAGGAACCACTTTTACAATCTCATTCAAGCGTATCTATGACGAGCCTGTCATTCACTGGAATCCGAATAATCTGAATGAGGCCTTGAATGAAATACGCATACCTTCTCCCGTAGTATCCGCTGTTTCTGAGAGTAAGGATGAGACATTGTTGATTGTCGAAGACAACGATGATCTCAGGAATTATCTGACAGCAACATTCTCGGTTGAATATAATGTCGTGTCAACTATTTCGGCTGAGGATGCCCTAAGATTCCTTGAGAATCACTATCCGGATATTATCATCTCAGACGTAATGATGCCCGGACTACAGGGTGACGAGCTGTGCAGCATGATAAAGAACAACCCTGACACCGCCGGCATTCCGGTCATTTTACTTACTGCGAAAACCACTCATGACGCGATTGTGAACGGCATTGAAAAAGGAGCCGATGACTATATCGCCAAGCCGTTCAGCCTTGACATCCTCAAAAGCAAGGTCAGAGGTATGCTCCACAATCGCAAGCGTATCCGTGAATATCTTATGAGGCTCGCACTGATGGGAGCCGAGGGTGACGTAGTCGAAGTGAAGACAATTCCACAAATCGTCGAGGAACCGACACTAACCGAAGGCAATCGGACAAGCGAAATGCCGGCATCTGACAAGGCATTTGTTGATAAGGCAGTTGATATAATTATCGCAAATATGTCAAACACCGAGTTTGACATTGAACATCTATGCCGGGAGATGGCAATGAGCCGGACGCTGTTCTTTGGTCGCCTGAAGTCTTTGACCGGGAAGGCTCCGCAGGAATTTATCCGCATCCTGAAACTTGAACGAGCCGCCGAATTACTTAAACAAAATATGCCTGTGGCAGAAGTTGCAGTGGTGACAGGTTTTGCTAATTCTAAGTATTTCAGCACTATCTTTAAGAAACACTTCGGGGTGTCTCCAAGTAAATTTTGCGAACAGAATTGAACGAGGTTTAACGTGTTTATGTCTGATTTTATGAATAATAGCATAATATGTCAGAAAACAAACCTCAAAATGTCAGTAATCAAACCTTGATAATAACGGACGGTGGTAATTTTGCAAAACCCATATAAGGTCTATGTGGGAGTAAATAAACTAACCAATGGTAGTGTTTCACTGAGTGTGTCTGAGGCGGGTTCACTCAAGACTGTAGACCTCAGATGACGATGCAAATTTACTTGTTTTTTCTCAT
>NZ_CAJMXD010000282.1:0-3942 GCF_905219685.1 Barnesiella sp. CU968 | reverse complement strand
GAAATTCACCGGAAAGACACTTCATGTGGATGAAAAGAATTAATTCCGGAAAATCTTACATATAATTCATGTTAAATTCAAACACTCTCTTAAATAATTTTTAGTAATTTTACGAGCGGATGGCATTGTCCTTACACATCATTACTGCAAAACATACATGACTGACAGAAAGAAAAATGTAAACCGATGCTTTTGGGCAAATCCCAAAAATCCTCTCTATATAAAATATCACGATGAGGAATGGGGACGACCTGTGCATGATGACAGACAGTTATTGGAACAGCTTATTCTGGAAAGTTTTCAGGCTGGGTTGTCATGGGAGTGTGTGCTCAACAAAAGGGAAGCTTTCCGTGAGGCTTTCGACGGATTTGACCGTGATGCCATTCTCTCATATGATGAAAAAAAGATCGATGAACTTATGGCTTGCTCCGGTATAATACGTAACAGAGCCAAAATTAAGTCTGCAATATCAAATACTGTTGTTTTCAAGACAATTCAGGAGGAATTCGGATCATTTGACAGCTATCTTTCCTGCTTTTGCCCGAAGCATCCTATAATGGACCACACATCCACAACCTCTGCAATATCCGATACATTGTCTGCCGATCTAAGAAAGCGGGGCATGAAATTTGTAGGCTCTACAACCATTCATGCATTCCTGCAGTCCATCGGTGTATTCAATTCTCATCAACCCGATTGTTTCCTATATCATAAAAATTCAGACCATGATAGAGCAGATTGAATTTTCACTACCACCACAACCACGCGGCATACATCTGGTAACAGCTGAAATCATGAGACACTTGCCAGATTTACCGAAGAAAGGATTGCTTAATCTGCTGATAAAGCACACCTCGGCAGCTCTTGCCCTTAATGAAAATGCCGACCCTGATGTACGCCACGATCTTACATCGATTTTCGACCTGCTCGTTCCGGAAAACGCACCCTTTTATCTCCACACGTATGAGGGTTCCGATGATATGCCGGCACACGCCAAATCTGTAATCGTCGGTTCGACACTGTCCATACCGATTACCGGCAACCGCTTAAATCTCGGCACGTGGCAAGGCGTTTATCTATGTGAATTCCGCGACTATGGCGGGAGCCGCAAAATTGTCGCAACCATAATCGGTGAATAGAAACATAGCTTAAGAGCACGTTCCTTAACGGTGTTTGCACTTCTGGTTTATTTTCTTTAAATTTGCGATATTACAGATAACCGACTCATGAAAAAGCAACTGATTACAACTCTATTACTGACGATCTCAGCGGGCGCAGGCAACGCTATGACTTCGGAAAATATTGACTCTCTTTCGTATGCCTATGGCTATCAGTATACCATAGCTACGATGGCGGGTAAAAACGACTTTATGCAGAGCGAACAGGATTTCAGTGATTATATACGCGGACTTCAGGAATATGCCAACGGATTTAACCCCGCAACGCGCTATCAAGAAAACCGACAGGCATATGCAACCGGAATGGCAGATATTCTTGAAGCATATAGCGAACCGCCCAAGTCGGCTTACGATATGGGACGCAGCATCTCTCTATCCATGAGACTGACTGCTGTCGACAACAGTTCTCTCCCTATTGATTATCGCTCGTTTGTGGCGGGAGCAAAGGCTTCGCTCGGTCTTGGAGAACAAATAATACCGCGAGATGAAGTGGAGGCAATTTTCAACAGACAATTTGAGCAACAGGTCGATGCAACCGGAGAAATTGACTATGAGGTCAATTTTGAAAAAGCCAGGGAGATTATTGGTAAACTTGAAATAGAGCCCTTCGGCGAGTACCGGGTGGATTGGAAGGTGACGGCAGGCGCCGTGGCAGAGCCCGGAACCTCTCCTACTGACATTTTTGGCAAAGTCATGTCCGAACTTAACATCTCTGACCATATATTAAGCGGAGTACTCATGACACAGATGCGTGATGAGGACAGCCGCATTTATGAAGCGGCATCAGCGGCAATTGAAAAATACAGTCTGCCTGATGGCTATAAATGGTTCTGCGGCAGGAATGACGATTTGCAGACCACAATAGGCATCATGAATACGAAGTCTGTGTTCGCCGCCGATGTGCGCAGAGCATCGGTAGAGCTTGACACAGCGTCAGGCATGGTCAATGTGGAGTGGGCCTTTGACGCGGACGATGCCATCAAGTGGGCGAAATTTACCGAGGCGAGTATCGGCAGGCATGTCGCGGTTGAAATTGACAGCCGATTCATGTTTGCGCCGAGAGTCAACCAGCAGATCACCGGCGGTCATTGTGCCATCTCCGGTCTGACCTCCGAAGAAATCAACCTGCTGTTCAGGAATGCTGAAAAGGATGTTAACCAACATCCAGCCGACACAATAGAGGTTATCGAGATAAATTAATGACTACTATGGCACGGCTGAATGATTTTATGACGAGAATAGATCTGTCAGCACTGAGCAAATATGTCGAGGCTCATGGCAAGATCTATGTGTATGCCAAAGGCGACATGCTTGCCAGGCAGGGTCACGTGTGCCGTCACATAGGTATTGTTAAGTCGGGCTATTTCAAATATGTCACCCTCAATTCAAAAGGGCAGGAAGTTGCGACCGGATTTTCTTTCGAGGGGGAGGTCGTCACCGACTATGTGCACTCGTTTCTATGCGACCGTCCGTCGCTGACTTCTATTGTCGCGGGGTGCGACGCCAAAGTGTTGTGTGTCCCGGTAGATGAACTGCGTCGGTATTTACTTGTTGAAACCCCCGGATTTGTAGCCGACGCCTCATCGAATCTGTTGCAGGAAGCCTATCGCCGCTATCTGAACTGCCTTGTGAAGACTCCCACAGAGCGATTCCGCGAACTTGTCGCCCGCTTTCCGGGTGTCACACAAAACCTGCCCATACAGGAGATTGCATCATATTTAGGCGTTTCCCGCCGTCAGTTGCATCGCATCCGCGAGGCTGAAAATGCAGCCGACACCTCCGAGACCTGAGAAATCATAAGAAAATCGCCTTTAATGCCTGTTTTTTTATGGCGGTTTGGGACATTTGTCACATCAATTGTCGATTATTTTCGCTAAATTTGCGATATTGAATATGTTAGACCCTTTATGAGGCAACGGGCTAAGATAATAGGTATCGCACGGCATCGCCTTTCTACCGACGGCGATGGTGTCACTACGCTTGTGGCTTTTCACGGCTGTCCGCTTAGTTGCCGATATTGTCTTAACCCGCAGTCGTTAGGCGACGACGGACGTTTCCGCGAGTATTCGCCGGAACAGCTCTATGCCGAGACCCGCATTGACGAGCTTTATTTTCTCGCCACCAATGGCGGCGTGACATTTGGCGGCGGAGAGCCTTGCCTACGCCCGCAGTTTATCCGCGAGTTCCGTGGGTTGTGCGGACCGGAGTGGCAGCTCAATCTTGAAACGTCGCTCAATGTGCCGATTGCCAACGTAGAGGCGTTGCTCCCGGTGGTCAACACCCTGATTATCGACATCAAAGACATGAACCCCGATATTTACCACGACTACACGGGGCAAAACAACGCTCTTGTTCTCGAAAATCTCCGCCTGATAACCGACAGCGGAAGGCAGAATGACTGCATCGTCCGCATACCGCTGATACCCGGCTACAACACCGACACCGACCGCGACGCAAGCCGCAAGGCACTTGAAGCCCTCGGCTTCACCCGGTTCGATTTATTCACCTACCAAATCCACAAACACTGACACTATGGCACGAGGAAAGCAGACTTGCAAGATACTGAAAGAGATACGCCGGCAGATTGCCGAGGCAAACGGCATCGAGTTCGCCACATCGGAATGTCGCTACAAGGGCGAGTGCATCGGCACATCATCTTCAAATCAGTCTGACGAAACTTTTCAAGGAGTCACTGGCGTCTCTTAAAATCTGTTAATGCGAAATTGTTAAACTCTGTATTCATGTTGGTTACGCGATTTTCTGG
>NZ_CAJMXD010000281.1:0-3951 GCF_905219685.1 Barnesiella sp. CU968 | reverse complement strand
CTTAAAATACCTTGAGATATTTCTTTTCCTGAAGAATTAAATACTTTAATATATGCCTCAGCTACTTCATTATTTACCGGCGTATAACGATACTTGAACGTCAGCGTTAAGGGACGTGAACCAAAATCAATTCCGTCATTTCTATGTTCACCATTCGAGTCATAAGAATATGAACCTAAAAACAATTCACCGATAGATTTGTCAAGACCGGCTTCTCCCGGAGTATTGGTACAATAGTATGTAATATTTAATAACCCTCCGGAACGATCCGGAGTTCGCCCATTATGGTTATATCCCACACTTCTGATCACCACATATCCATTTTCCGAAAAAGTGGAAGGAACTACAAACCAAGAATTAATATTGGCTGCACCGGAGTAACATGTCTTTGCATTAACAGAAGACCAACCTACTGGTTCCGAGCGATCAATTGATGAGGTCACATTATAATTTACCGGAGATACTCGGAAACCGCCACCAACAGTCAAATTGGATATACTCAACGTTTTATGCGTTTCAGCAAAACTTCCATTAGGCACATCCACAATGCTTTCCGTTGTAAAAGGTGAAATCGGAGTGCGGGGATTCGATGTATTGGAAAGTGCAAACTCCACATTTTCATATGTCTTGGATTCGGTAAGGTCAAACACGTTTATTATACCGGTCTCAAGATCTTTCTGAATCCTGTTTACATTTACCATTTTTCCATCACTGATAATAACGAGGTCATTCGTAATAAGACGAAGCTTGGATGGATCCTCCGGAACCACACGCAATTTCACTTTCCTAGCAAACGGGTCAACATCTATTGAATACTTGGGGAAATCCACTTTCAGACGAGTCTGAGCACGTGCATCTGCAACCGCTCCATAATAAACCCAAAGCGGACTACTCTCCATCTGAAGCTCCGGCGTCTTGACCTTGTATTTGAATTTATAAGGCAAGCCACCTGCCTCTGACGAAGATATATCCTCAATGTCAAGAACCTCTGCCGCTACCTCATTATTGGTAACCTTGAACGTAACCTTATCCCGAATATCCGCACAATTGGTCAGAAGATACACTTCTCCTTCCGTGCCCCGGTATTCCATATTTGCCACAGGTTCTATCTTTATGTCTACCGCCGACACTATGACATGGAGCGTGACAGGCTCGCTGACACGCGTGAGCATATCCTTAGCCACAAGCGAAACCGTATGTGATCCAATAGGCATCTTACCCAAAAATCCCTTAAGCTCTACGATACCCATCTTGTCGGGATTGCGGAACAAGCCTGTCACCGAAATTCCGGAAGCATTGACATTTGCCTGATCCATATCAGAAGCATTCACTAACTGAACTTCCTTTCCGAAAGGGGGATTATAGGTGGAAGATTCATTCAATTTCAACACAACTTCCTTGAGTCCGCCAAATGCATACACCTCGTATCGGGGATTACCAACAGGTGTAANACTCTCAAATGCGCTAAGAGTCTCACCATCTGTAAAATCCTTTGCAACTACAGACGGGGCGGGTGCCTCGAAAAGTTCATCGCCGAGAGGCACCTCTACTGTTTCCGAAACCACATCCTCCTCAAATTGCACGTCAAGCGTAAGATTGCCGGTGGAAGAAGCTCCGTTAACACCTATTTTGACAATATAATGACGCCTTGCCTCAGCCCTGAAACCGGCAGGCTGAAGAGTCACTTTCTTGCCCGAAGCATTGGTCAGCGTGAGATTGAGTTCTATCTGCGAGGGTGCCATGTAAGCCGGACGATCCTCGTTCTGGGCGAATACCACATAATCATGTCCTGTAGAGCGGATCGCCGCGCTGTAAGACGTAAAATTCGACTTGAACTCATCGGTATAACGGATGCTCACCATTGAGTTGGCGAGAGTTGCGGTAAGCGACACATTCTTCTGGTCGCCCGCAGTAACAGCCACATTGTCCGAAGCATAAAACCAGGGATTCTCGAAACCTTCCACATCGCGATCGCCGTAAAAAGCTTCAATCTTATACTCTCCTATCGGGAAAAGTTCTTCTTTGTTGAATTCCTCAAGAAGGTTCCACTTCTTGTTGAAACTGCCATCGGTTCTTGACAGCGACACACCGAAATCAGCAGCTGCCGGAATTATAGTCGCTTTCGTATCGTCGGCTCTCGTAGATGCCGCGATATTTCCGTCGGCAGAGAGCGACAGTCTGAGGGATCCGCCGTCTGTCGAGCTCTGCCACGGATTGTCATCACCCGCACATCCTCCGAGGATGCACGCTGACGCAACTAAGAAAGCGGCATTTAAAGCATAATGTTTCATAATCAAGGTTAATAATTTGAAACAAAATTATAACAAAATTATAATAATTGCTAATTTTAATGTAAATTTGTGCAGAAATGACCCAATTAAACCAATGACAAGGCGTATTTTTGGCCAATAATCATCACCAATTAACCGCCATAGATAATAACCGAATAAATTAAGTTTACAAGATAACGATATGAAAATTAAGCACATCAGAGTATTATTGATGTTGGCAGCCATGATTATTTCATGTTCCAATATGGCCAATGCACAGTCTCTAAAGGACCTTCTCGGGAAATTGGGAGGAAGCGGCGACACCTCGGAAACCATAGGCAACCTGTTGGAGGGGGTATTCTCCAGCTCCAACCTGTCGGTGCAGGATCTCAAGGGAAACTGGCTTGCCACCGGTCCGGCTGTAGCGTTTCAGGGAGACAACTTCCTCAAACAGGCAGGAGGCAAGGCTGCCGGAGCGGCAATCGAGACCAAGCTGAAACCGTATTATCAGAAATACGGGCTCACCGGAGCCACTCTCACCATAGACAATTCCGGAAAGTTCCAGCTGAAAATCAAGAAGCTGACTCTGAAAGGCACTGTGACACAAGGTTCGGAGAAAGGAATTTTCGAATTCAAATTCAATGCGGCAGGAAAGATTTCGCTCGGCAAGGTGAAAACATATGTGCAAAAGACTTCAAGCACCATGGATGTGATGTTCGATGCCACAAAACTCATGGCTATCATTGATGCCGTGGCAAAATATTCCAACATATCCGCAGCGAAAACGCTCTCCTCTCTTTTGAATTCATACGATGGTCTATGCGTAGGCTTCGCACTCAAATCAAACTAAAAAAGACTCCAGCATGTTCTCAGGAATTGTAGAAGAAGCGGCAGAGGTAGTAGCTCTCCGCGAGGAAGGAAGCAACCTTCATATCACGATGCGCTGCAGTTTTGCAGACGAACTCACAATAGACCAGAGCGTAGCCCACAACGGAGTGTGTCTCACGGTTGTGGCTCTTCCCGGCGACGGCACATACACCGTCACCGCAATAAGAGAGACCCTTGACCGCTCCAATCTCGGTGACCTTAAGCCGGGAGACCTGGTGAATCTCGAACGTTCCATGAAGATGAACGGACGTCTTGACGGACATATCGTTCAAGGACACGTGGATCAGACCGCCGTATGCACCGATGTCCGCGAAGCAGACGGCAGCTGGTACTATACGTTCGAATATGAATCCGACAAGGAGCTTGCACGCAAGGGATACATCACAGTTGACAAAGGATCGGTGACGGTGAACGGTGTAAGCCTTACTGTCTGCGAGCCTACCGACAACAGTTTCAAAGTGGCGATAATTCCCTATACGCACGACAACACCAACTTCCACCGAATCGAAAAAGGGACGAAAGTCAATATCGAATTCGACATTCTTGGCAAATACCTTGCCAGGATAATGACAACACAGCAGTAAGAAACTGTCACTCTAAAGCAAGCAGCCGAGTATGAGCAATATAATCCTTCCTCCCGCATTTCCGAACAAAGACACGCGTGTGCTGTCGGGCACACGCCGTGTCTCTCTAATCGGCGGCAACGGAGCCGGCAAGAGCCGTTTCATGCAAGAGATGATAAGGCTCGCAGGAAACCGCGCATATTGTCTGTCGGCACTGTCGGCANNGTTCC